>CAZQTT010000037.1:0-24869 GCA_964596255.1 uncultured archaeon | reverse complement strand
CTCTTGGGGAACTGCTCATCATAGTGCACAACCTCCACATCTTCCGCTGGAGGGACTTCAGCCTCCTCAACCGCCCGATTGAACTCCCTGTGCACTGTATCCTTGCCCCTAGGGAATACGAGTTCCGATACCCAGGAAATCCCCTGAAAAGAGACGTGAAGCGCTCTCAAACGCTGGAAGAACTCCCCTAAAACACTGAAGAAGCTATCATTGAGATCCTCCCAGAAACCCTTGTCCTCTTCACATAACTTCTCACAGGAAGGACAGAAATACTTACCTACCTTGATACTGCCCAAACCCTTCTTAGTGTAGGTGTTGTAACCATTGTGATCCATCTGAGTGCCGCACTGACATAAAGGTGGCACTGCCCTCCGAAAAACTCCTTCTGAAGTGTACTCAAAATCATTTGAGTACCCCTCAAATATTGAAAAAATCTCGTCCTGGTATTGAAAGTTGTTAAGATTTGTACATATCGCAACCATAACTATTCACAGCCATCAGTTAGTTCTGATAGGCTAAAAAACTTTCGATAGACCTATTTTGTCCACCAATCAATCTATCACTGGAAAATTAGATTGTGCCTATATAATTATTAACTGTGGTTTCTATCGGTAATCACAAAACAATAGTTCCATATGGCGATAAAAAATTATTTTAATAAACAAAATGGTTAATTAACAGGTGAAATCAATGATTGGACCCGAAGAAGAGGTCTTGAGTTTATCAGAATTCTTGGAGTTGTCTCCCCTTCCCTATCAGTCTTTGGATGAGAAAGGTAATATTTTCTACGTTAATGAGAACTGGCTGAACATGCTGGGCTATACCAGGGATGAAGTCCTTGGTAAATGGTTTGGTGACTTTTTGGAGTCGAACTACGTGGAACAGTTTCAGAAAAATTTTTCAATTTTTAAACAGAGAGGTAAGATTGAAGATGTGGAGTTTGAGTTGTTAAGGAAAGATGGGTCTTCAGTCTATGCTTCTTTTAATGGCAAAGTCTCCTATGATGAACTGGGTAATTTTAAGCAAACATTCTGTATTGTAAAGGATGTTACCGAGAAAAGAAGAGCAGAAGAGAGATTAGTAGAGAATGCAAAGAACTACTTTGTTCTGTTCGAACGCACAAGTAATCCTATCTTGGTTATCGATACAAAAGGGAATTATGTGGATTGCAATAAAGCTGGTCTTCAGTTTCTTGAGATCAATAAAGAGGATTTACATTCAAAAAATGTCGTTGACTTCATTCCACCAGGGAAGGAAGAAGAAGTTCTTGAAGAGCACAAACTATATTGGGATTCCGGTGGAACCTTGGAAAAGGAATACTATATTCATGGAAAGATCAAAACACTCGAACTGACAATTGTTCCCGCAGCATTGAACAACCGGAAAGTATTGTTTGGGGTAGGTAGAGACGTTACCAAAGAGAAAAGAACAAAAGAAGCAGAAGAAGCTCTGGAAGAGAGTGAAGAAAGATATAGAGCACTCTACAATAGTATACGAGATGCTATTCTTGTAGCTGATACTGACAGGAACATCGTAGATTGCAACCATGCCTTTACAGACCTATTCGGTTATTCCTTGGATGAGATCAAAGGAAGTAAGACTTATTCTGTCTACGAGAGCGTAGAAGAATATGAAGAGATGGGTAAAAGGATTGGAGAGAACATCCAGCAGCCAAATTCGAATTTTTTCTTTACCGTCAATTATCAAAAGAAATCGGGAGAGGTTTTTCTAGGAGAAACAAATGTCTTCTACCTCAGGGATAGAAGTGGGGATATCACGGGTTTTATTGGGTTGATAAGAGACGTTTCAAAGCAGAAAGAAAGAGAAAAAGAATTGGAATTAAAATCAGTTCTTTTGGATTCAGCAACTGATTCTGTTTTTGTTCATGATTTTGAGGGTAAATTCCATTATGTGAATGAGGCGGCCTACCAAGATCGGGGCTATAGTAGAGAGGAGCTGATGAACAAGAATTTACGTGAATTGGTCTTGCCCCACTATACTGAATATGTCCCATCCAGGTTCGAAGAGCTGTTGAGAAAGGGTGCAATCTTTTTTGAGTCTGCACATGTCTGTAAAGATGGTTCTGTAATAAATGTGGAAACCCAATCGCGTATTATTAGCTATGAGGATCAGCAGTTAATCGTATCTATTTGTCGTGATATTTCTGAACAGAAAAAGGCTGAAGCGAAACGAGACGAATACCAGAAGCTCCTTTCCAGCACGCTTGAAGCTCTGGGTAGCCTGATCTTAGTGATTGACAAAGACCACCGTATTATTCTGAGCAACTGGAAAGACCATGAATGGGTCTCTGAAGAAGAGCGGGATAAAAAGCCTTACTGTTATAAGGCCATGAAAAATCTTGATGCTCCATGTGAACACTGTCCTCCAGCGGAGACCTTTAAAGACGGAAAAATTAGGTGGTATGAAGACCAGAACCCTATTGATGGGAGTTTTAAGGAAATTAGTGTTATTCCCATATTCAGTGAAGATGGTGATGTAGAATATGTAGTAGAGAATGTCCGGGACGTTACCCACCGCAAACAAGCTGAAAAGCGTGTAGAACATCTGAACTCACTTTTGATGTCAATAAGTAATGTTAACCAGCTTATTGTCCAGGAACCTGATCTGGAAGTGTTGATGCGAAGAGCCTGTGAATCTATTGTGGAGACCAGGTCATATAGGGGAGCTACTATAGCTCTTCTGAATGATGGTGAGTTGATCGTTCCGCTCGCTAAAGCGGGAGAACAACAATTCGTAAGTGAGTGGTTCATCACTCCAGAAGGAGAAGGTGATGCACCGAAATGCATTAAAGAAGCCTTTGAAGTTGATATGCGAGTTATAAATGATACCAGTGATTGTGGACAGTGTAGCCGTACGGAGTGTGCAGGACATCAAAGAGTGGCAATAATTCCTTTGAGACGTGATGAGAAGATTGTAGGTCTTCTTGGTGTGCTCATGGATAAAAAAGTTGAGGTGGACCAGGAAGAGAGGAAACTACTGCAGGAGGTCGCAGACGATCTTGCATTTGCCAGATCCAAAATTTTAGCGGAGACCGCTTTGCAAGAAAGTCGGAATTACCTTCAAGGAATATTCGATGGTATTCAGGACGGTATCAGTGTCATCGATAGCGAGTTCAATATCATTCAAACCAATAAGTGGGTTTGGGAAATACTATCTGAAGACATGCATTTAGTCGGCAAGAAATGCTACCAAGTTTATCAGCTCCGAAGCACTCCATGCCCCTCGTGCCCCTCTCTTAAAACATTAAAAACAGGCGAACCCCAAAAAGAAGAAATTCAATTCCCTCGTTCTGATGGATCTTACAGGTGGATTGAGGTTTCAACCTATCCACTGAAAGACGAGAATGACAATACAATTGAAGTCATCGAGCATTTAAAAGATATAACTGAACAAAAGAAAGCAGAGAAAGATCAAGAGGCCCTGTTCTATGAATTAAAGACCATTAATGAGACTGTTGTTAAAGCCAGTCGCATTGATGATATTGATGAGATATGCCAGCTTATCGGTAGGGCTGTGCATAGTTTAAATCCGGATTCATATGTTGCTGTTTCTCTTTATGATAGGAATGCTGATGCCATTAAGATCAAGGAAATAATAGGACTGGGTGATAAAGCTGGAAAAGTGTTAGAGATTTTTGGTGATCCTAAAGAAATAAGTATTTGTCCCGATATGATGAAAAAGGTAGCTCAACTACTTAAAACCGGAAAACTGGAGAAAGTTGATGGGATATACGATCTGATGGGTGGAGAGATACCTCAAGATATCTGTAAGCAAGTTGAGGATATCTTAGGCGTTAAATCGGCACATGCTGTGGGCTTTTCCCTGGAAGGATTGCCTTATGGTGGTATCAGCATCCTCTCACCCAGATCAGAAATTGATCATCGTTCTGCTATTGAGTCTCTGGCCAGTCATTTTTCTGTCCTAATTCAGCGAAGACAGGCAGAAGAGGATCTGAGGAAATCTGAAGAGCTTTATTCTACTCTGGTAGAAAAAGTGAATGACATGGTCTTTATGCTAAACTCTAAAGGAGATATAACCTTTTTTAATTCTTATGTGAAAGAACATTATTACCTTAGCCATGAAGAAGCAGAAAACTTGAAGGGTACACATCTATCATTTTTCTGGTGTGGCGAATCTATAGATGAGGTTCAGGATGCTATTAGTAAAGTAATAGAACAAAGGGAAGAACAATCTCTGGAATGTGTTTGTGAGGATAGGTATTACCTGTTGAAGATCAATCCTCTGCTCGACCACGGCAAACTGACTGGTATGATTGCTGTAGCCAGAGATTTTACAGAAAGAAGGCAGATGGAGGACGAGCTCCAGGAGAGCAAAGAAAGGTTTCAAACTATAACCGAGAATCTCCCTCACGGCGTCTTTCTTCACGACCTTGATGGAAATATCTTGATGGTGAATAGAGCATCCTGCAGAAATACTGGCTACACCAGAGAAGAATTACTTAGTATGACCGTAAGAGATATCGATCCTGACAGCCTGACCAGAGACGATAGAAAAAATCTGTGGTTAGAATTACAAACTGGAGATTTTGCAAAGATAAATTCCACTCATTACCGTAAGGACGGCTCTAAATACGTTGCTGAAATATATATTAACGCCATTACTCTAGAAGGTGAGCCCATGATGTTGGCCATCACGCAAGACATAACTGAACGCCAGGAGAATGAAAGACAAATCAGAGAATCTCTAAAAGAGAAGGAGACCTTGTTAAAGGAAGTCCACCACAGAGTAAAGAATAATTTGCAGGTAGTATCCGGCTTGCTGTATCTCCAGTCCAATAAAGTAAGTCAGGAGGCGAGTGAGGCACTTACTGATAGCATGAATAGGGTCAAATCCATGTCGCTGATTCATGAGGAGCTCTATCAGTCTGACAGTCTGGCCAGAATTGATTTTAACGATTACGTCAATCGTCAGTTATCTCATCTGCTCAGTTCCTACAATGCCGAAGCCATAATACTCAACACTGACATACAAGATGTTTACCTCAGCATTGATACCGCAATTCCCACTGGCCTGATAATAAATGAGCTGGTCTCAAACTCTCTGAAACACGCTTTCCCTGATAATCAGGGTAAAATCGATGTTTCTATGTATCAGAAAGATAAGATAAAGTTAACGATTTCTGACAACGGGATTGGCCTCCCTGATATGGATTTCACCAACACAAATTCTCTGGGGATGCAGCTGGTGAATAGCCTTGTAAAACAAATAAAAGGTACAATTGAGCTTCACAGAGATGAAGGAACCACCTGGGAAATTACATTTGAAGGAGGAGAGGTTAAGCATGGAGAAGAAAACTAAGATCCTTATTGTGGAGGATGAGCAGGTTACTGCTCTTACCATCAAGAAAATGCTGGAACCTGGGTATGAAGTTGTGGGGGTGGTCTCTACAGGTGAGGAAGCTTTAGATAAGGCGGAAGAACACCAGCCTGACTTAGTTTTGATGGATATAGTCCTTGAAGATGAGATGAACGGTATCCAGGTAACAGAGATAATAACCTCCAGATTCGATATCCCTGTGGTCTATATAACCGCTTATTCAGACGAAGAGACCCTGTCCAGAGCAAAGATCACCAACCCTTACGGATACCTGGTTAAGCCCATCAGCGGCAGAGAGCTACATGTTGCTATTGAAATAGCTATTCACAACCACAGGATGGAGAAAAAGCTGAAGGAGAGTGAAGAGAGATTTAGAAATCTGGCAAATCTGTTGCCTCAGGGAGTGTTTGAAACCGATCTGGAAGGAAGGATCATCTTCAGCAACCTCAAATCTCTTGAAAACTCTGGTTATACTCAAGAGGACTTTGAGAATGGAGTATACATCAGCCAGTTATTTCTCCCGGAGGAAGTAGAACGTGTAAACAAAAATTTCCAAGAAGTGTTGAGTGGAGAGACTATTGAAGGTAATGAATACATCGCGTTGAGAAAAGACGGTACAACTTACCCTGTAGAAGTGACTTCTTCTCCTATAATCCGGGATGAACAGGTGGTAGGAGTTAGGGGTATTGTCATCGATATCACTAAACGCAAGCAAGAGGAAGAGTCTTTGAAGAGAAAATTGATGAAATTTGACCTTAAAAAGGGCAAGATTTACCTTACAGTTGAAAAATCTCCTTTCAGGGCCTTAGAAGCTCTAAAAGATCTCCGGAACGTGGGATATAAAGGATCTGTTATTTCGCGCTCTTCAATGAAAGACCTTAACCTTCAGTCAGATGAGGATCTAACATATTACTGGCTCTCTGAAACTGAGATCGCTAGTGAGAGCGATAATATAGCCTATTTGTTGCCGGACCTCCCAGTAATTGAGAAAAATATAGAGAATACTTCACAAAAAAGTGTTATCCTGTTAGACAGTCTGGATTTTCTGGTGGTTAAAAATGGTTTTGAGGAGACACTTGATTTTGTTCACAGGTTAAGACAGTTAGCCTACCTCAAACAGATAGTAGTTATTTTATCCTTAGACCATCAAACTGTAAAAGATCAGCAGTTGAATTTGCTGAAGAAGGAGGTACCACAAATAAAACCCATCAACCCACAGTTGCACGAAAATGCGTTAAAAGTACTGGAGTTTACGTTCAAACAAAATTCCCGAGGAGTTAAGCCTTCATGCACCGAAATCTCTCAGGGACTGGGGATCACCAGACAATCAGCCAGCAAATGGATGAAAAATCTGACCTCTAAAGGTTACTTAAGAGAAGAAAGGATGGGAAGAAGTAAGACTGTAGAAGTAACTAAAAAAGGGAGTTATCTTCTAAGAAAAAGGTAACCCTATTTCTGTATCATAAGGTATAGCCCTTAAACCCTAATACAGCTTAGCAAGTACTTATGTGAAAGTTTATCGGCCAACAATTCAGCCTCAATACTCTCCAGTTAATAAGAAATGTGATCAAAGAGATGTCAAGGTTTGCAACAGAAAGTTCAATAATCAATATTAGAGGTTTCGCTACGCTCAAGAACTCTCTCAAGTGTATTCTAGTGTAAATCCAAAAAACTACTTGTAGAAGGGGGTAGAGGGGGGATCAGAAGGTATACAAGTAATTATGATTCACCCCTTCAGAACACATTTCTGGTTGAACTAAAATTTCCTTAGCTTTTAAATTTAGTAAAAAACTCTGTTATTAGTTCCATTCGTTCAATTTGCTAAATTTGCTAAATCATGCGGTTAATTACGCTAATAAGTTCTATTCTAAGAAGAAAAATTAGTAATCAAGAAGGTTAATTAGGATTAACGTATTTAACATATATTTTTTACAATACTTATCTTTATGATTATGGCCTAATTCAGTAGGTGATAGTTATGATGGAGATAGGCGAGTTATCTAGAGAGTTTGAAGGTAGGCATCAAGAATGCTTGAAAATAGTTTCTAAAAGCGGGATGTGTCCCATCATCCTGGCTTTGAAGGAACAGCCGATGAAGTTCACTGACCTCGTTTTTGAGGCAAGGCTGAACTCAGGGGTTTTGGCCAAGAACTTGAAAATATTGACCAATTCTGGTGTAGTGGCAAAAGATGAGAAAAACAACTATACTATCACTGAGGTTGGCAGGAAATTTATGTCGGTTGTAGAAGAGCTAATAGAAACTTTGGATTTAGCTGCTTTCAATTGCTGGGAGTACCAACAATGTGGGAGAGGGCCAGAGGGGCATAAAGTTGATGAGTTGGGTATATGTCCAGCTGCTACCGAGGAAAATCTTGACGGAGTACATGGAGGAAAGAATGCCGGTAGAGCGTGCTGGGCTGTCGCAGGAACTTATGGAGATAGGAATTGTACTAAACTCTCCGAGTATGGAACATGTGAAGACTGTGACTTCTATAAATACGTCAAGAGCATGGAACCAGAATTTATGTCCTCTGGGAGTATAAGAGAAATGATAGATAAAGTATAAACTCTATTGAGTTTGCTACTCGATAGTAATAAGTATAGTTTCTGTAGAGGCAGACAATAACTAAGTTTTTTTGTTCGGTCATTTTATAGTGGACTGTTTAACCTATTTTCTTCGGAATTGTAATCAATATTCGTAATCTTAACCATTAATTTAGGCGGATAGTTATAACTTAATATAATAATTTCATAAAGTATTAATGAAAGAATAATAATAGATATATATCAGGGATGATTATTGTTATTATGGAGTTATTGAAATTTTTGAGAGGAGTAAAGGATGGCCAACAGAACATACGGAGCACTATAACCTACCAAAAACACCATCAAAATACTGGCTGTTGTAATCGAAAAATGAATTTGAAGGGATTTTAGAAATTTAAGGTCTTTTCCATGGCGTTCACGTATTTCTTTAGGGACAGAGAAACGTTGGAAATGATAGGCAAGCTCATTTTACCCAAACTTTATGGTAGAAGATACATTAATGTATGGGATGCAGGGTGCGCTGACGGTTCAGAGGCGTATTCGCTGGCAATATACCTCAGAGAAAATATTGGTGAATTCGGCTTCAGGAATTTAAGGATCTGTGCAACGGATATTGATGAGTCAGGCGAATTTGAGAGTACAATAAACAGGGGGGTTTACCCCATTGCTGCTGTTAGGCGGGTTAACCAGAGGTTGTATGAAAAGTATTTCACGCCTATTAGTGAAGAATTGTGTAAGGTGAATGATGAGATAAAAGATAGAGTGGAGTTTCAGAGACATGATCTACTGACTTGCCAGCCTGTGAGGACTGGATTTTCTCTGGTGATGTGCAAGAACGTTCTACTGCATTTTAAGCTAAAGGAGAGAATAAAAGTAATAAAAATGTTTCATTCATCCCTAACGGATCCCGGATATTTTGTAACTGAGCAGACACAGAAACTGCCGCAGGAGATCAGCCACCTATTCACTCCTATAACGACCAAGGGCCAGCTCTTCAAGAAAGTATGATTGACGTTAAAATAGTAAAAGATAAGGGGTACAGATTGTCCCACTACCGCTGGTTCAACATTGAGGTCAATGGAACAAGGGTAGGGAAGATAAGGGTATCGGTTTCAGGAAAAAAGCTTTACATATACTCCATTAAGATATGCTCTCCATTTCAGAGAATGGGATTCGCCAGCAAAGTGATCGATCTTTTTAAACAGAATTACAACGTCATAGTAGCTGATAGAGTATATAATACGGCTAAAGAATTTTGGGAGAAAATAGGTTTTGAATGCTCGGTAGATGGTAATTACATCTGGAAGAAATCTAAGGATAAATAAGTTGAAATTGTTTGTGGGTGAAATCTTAAGGGAGAGTCAGATAATGAAGATAATGAACTTGAATTCGGGTTCGAAGATTTATACCAGCAACTCATACCTGTTGTTGGGCGATTACAATGCTCTGGTTGACGTTAACACTCTGATCGATGCTGGCAGGGATCCAAAAATAATTGACAAGATAAAGGAGATAAATACGGGTGTGGGAAAGAAGAAGATAGATCAGGTAATAATAACCCACGAGCACTTCGACCACATGGGGCTCGTATCCAGAATAAAAAAAGAGTTCAGAGCCAAGGTATATGCCTTCAACAAATCAGAGCACGTCGATCATACGGTAAGAGACGGTGACAGAATGAAGATGGGGGACCTCGAATGTGAAATAATTCATACTCCAGGCCATACTCACGACTCTATCTGCATTTATTGTGAGCCGGGTGGAATCTTGTTTTCCGGTGACACACCATTGCAAATAACTACCTCCAGTTTTTATGAAGACTATTATATACAAACCATAGAAAAACTAGGTGAGCTGGATATTAGAGCCGTCTATCCCGGTCATGGTGAACCATTATTCAAGGGAGTTAGAAAAATGATCAAGGAATCATTAAAGAACATGAAACATTCTTCCAGCGAATGAGCTTATCTACTCATTTAGGAACTGAATGAACACCCCCTTATTTGCTAATTCCTAAAACCTATTCTTTGACCCATATAACCACTTAATACTCAATGTTTTATTGTTTCTGTAGAGTAATGCATGTTCCTGTGGGACTTCTTGGGTTTCAGAGGGGGTTTTATTGAGGATTAGGATTGGGTGGTATGGTTGTTAATTACAGTTTGAGACCCTGATAAGTAATTAATTAATATAATTATATTAATTCTCAATAAAATACATATAGTCCTAATACTAATTATCATAATGTATTTGATGGAGGTAGTTAGTAATGTCCAATAAGAAAGAGAGTGCACCCAAAGAGGTTGAGAGTAGTGAAGACGGAACTGGTTATAAAGAAATGCTTGACAGTGTTCCCACCCCAGTAATGGCTGTGGATACAGAATTTAACATAACATACATGAATAACGCAGGAGCCCAAGCCCTGGGACAGACACCAGAAAATTGTATAGGACAAAAGTGCTTCAATTTGTTCAACACTGAGGATTGCCACTCAGGAAACTGTCAGGTTAAGAAGGCTATGCAGCAGAAAGGAGATTTTACCAACGATACTGTGGCCAAGCTCCCCTCCGGAGAGCTTCCTATTCGGTATACTGGTACCCCGCTTAAGGATGAGAACGGGGACGTCATTGGTGGGTTGGAGTACGTTTTGGATATCAGCAAGGAGATGGAGATCACTGAGGGTGTTACGGAGTTGGCTGAGGCCGCGGTTGAAGGAAAATTGGATGCCAGAGCAGATGTTGAAAAGTTCAAAGGTAACTACAGAAAAATAATCGAAGGAGTGAATAATACTCTGGACGCTGTCATAGGTCCCCTTAACGTTGCAGCAGAATACATTGACAGGATATCCAAAGGAGACATCCCTGATTACATCACCGACGAATACAAGGGCGACTTCAATGAAATCAAAAACAACCTCAACAAATGTATCGAATCAGTCAACGGACTGGTTGCAGAAGCAGGCAAACTAACCGATGCTGCTGTTGAGGGTAAGTTGGATACTAGAGGTGACCCCAGTCAATTCAGTGGTGATTATGCTCAGATTGTCCAAGGAGTGAATGACACCTTAGATGCGGTTATTCAGCCGTTGAATGTGGCTGCTGAGTATATTGACCGCATCTCTAAGGGTGATATTCCTGAAGAGATCACTGATGAGTATAAGGGTGATTTCAACGAGATCAAGAATAATCTGAATAAGTGCATTGAGTCGGTTAATGGTTTGGTTGCTGAGGCTGGTAAGTTAGCTGATGCTGCTGTTGAGGGTAAGTTGGATACTAGAGGTGATTCCACTCAGTTCAGTGGTGATTATGCTAAGATAGTTCAAGGTGTAAATAACACCCTGGACGCAGTCATTGAACCCTTGAATGTGGCTGCTGAGTATATTGACCGAATTTCCAAAGGAGATATCCCAGAAGAAATTACAGAAGAATATAAGGGTGATTTCAACGAGATCAAGAACAATTTGAATAAGTGTATTGAATCTGTTAATGGATTGGTTGCAGAAGCAGACAAATTAACCGATGCTGCTGTTGAGGGTAAGTTGGATACTAGAGGTGACCCCAGTCAATTCAGTGGTGATTGGGCTCAAATTGTTCAGGGTGTGAACGATATTGTGAACACTACTGTAGGTCACATTGATCAGATCCCGACTCCCTTCATGATTGTGGATCCAGATTACAACATTCGGTATATGAACGCATTTGGAGCAAGTGTATTAGGCACTACCCAATCACAGCTCATTGGAAAGAAGTGTTATAGCCAGTTCAAGACTTCTGACTGCCAGACAGCTAATTGTGCTGTTAACAGAGCCATGAACAGCGGAAAGAGCGAAACAAGCGAAACTGATGCTCATCCCGGAGACAAGGAGATGTTTATCTCTTATACTGGTGTGCCCATGAAGAATCGCCAGGGCGCAACTATAGGTGCTCTGGAAATCGTAATGGACCAGACTGAAGTTAAAAAGGCAATGAACGATGCTCAGATAAAAGTAGAATATCTGAACAGCATTCCCACACCCGTTATGGCTGTGGATAAGGAGTTCAATGTTCAGTTCATGAATCCAGCCGGAGCTCAAGCACTGGGACAGACACCAGAGCAGTGCGTAGGGCAAAAATGTTTCTCCTTGTTCAATACCGAGCATTGCAATACTGAGAACTGTCAGCTTAAGAAGGCTATGCAGCAGAAAGGAGAATTTACCGACGATACTGTGGCTAAAATCCCTTCTGGAGAGCTTCCTATTCGGTATACTGGAACTCCGCTTAAGGATGAGAACGGGGACGTCATTGGTGGGTTGGAGTACGTTTTGGATATCAGCAAGGAGATGGAGATCACTGAGGGTGTTACGGAGTTGGCTGAGGCCGCGGTTGAAGGAAAATTGGATGCCAGAGCAGATGTTGAAAAGTTCAAAGGTAACTACAGAAAAATAGTCGAAGGAGTGAATGACACACTGGACGCTGTTATCCAGCCGTTGAATGTAGCGGCTGAGTACGTGGACCGCATCTCTAAAGGCGATATACCCGAAGAGATCACTGATGAGTATAAGGGTGATTTCAATGAGATCAAGAATAATCTTAACCAGTGCATAGCCAACTTCAATTGGTTTGTGAGCGAAATGAACCGCATGTCTGATGAGCACGATGCGGGAGATATTGATGTGCGAATTCCAGCTGATAAGTTCCAGGGAGTCTACAGCACCATGGCACAAGGCGTAAACGACATGGTTGAAGGTCACATAAACGTCAAAAAGAAAGCCATGGCATGCGTAGACGAATTCGGCAAAGGAAACTTCGATGCTGAGATTGAACAGTTCCCTGGTAAGAAAGCATTCATCAACGATATTATTGAGAGAGTTCGAACAAATCTTAAGTCAGTAGGAACTGAGGTATCACAACTCGTTAATGCTGCATTAGAAGGAGATCTCGATACCCGGGCAGATACATCACAATTTGAAGGTGACTGGAAGGAATTAGTCGAAGGTGTAAATCAGACTCTGGATGCAGTTATAGAACCCTTGAGAGATATCGATAGTACCCTGGATAAGATTGCTGATGGAGACTTGTCCGCGCGTGTAGTTAACGAGTATAAAGGAGAATTTGAGGAATTAAAAAGGACGGTAAACAGTCTTGGAGAAAATCTGGGACAAGTTATCAGCCAGATAGATGAAGTATCCAGCGAGGTGAATTCCACTTCCGAACAGTTGACAGCCAGCATTCAGGAGATCAGCAGTACTTCCAGGTCAGTTTCAGACACTTCACAGAAAGTATCTTCAGGGATTGAGCAGCAAACGACTGCTCTGGAGAACACCAAGAAGCAAATGGAGGAGATGTCCGGCATTACAGAGGAGACAGCCAGCAGTGCGGAGAACGTTTTAAAGATAGCTAAAGAGGCCAGTGAAGAAGCTGAAACCGGTTATCAGGCTTCCAATAATACTAAGAGTACCATGGATGAACTCTATAAATCCAATGAGGAAGTAAATAACGAGGTACAGGCTCTGGAAGAGAAGGCGGAGAAGATCGGAGAGATTGTTAGTATTATCACTAAAATATCTGAACAGACTTCTCTACTGGCGTTGAATGCTAACATTGAGGCTGCCAGAGTCGGTGAAGAAGGTAAAGGTTTCGCTGTTGTGGCTGGTGAAGTAGGTAAGCTGGCTAATGAGACTCAGGAGTCGGCCCAAAATATTTCCAACCTCATCAAGGAGATTCAGGATAGCAAGGATAGGCTGGTAAACTCTGTTAAGGAGTCAGGTAATAAGACTGAGGAGACCAGTAAGGCAGTTAAAGAGGTTATGGAGAAGATAGAGAGCATGAAGAAGGCGATAGATGACACTTCAAATGGTATGGAGGAAATAAAGAAGGCAATGGATGACCAGTCAGAGACTATACAGAAAGTGACTTCTGAAGCGGATCAGGTCTACCAGACAGCGACCTCCAACGCTAAGGAAGTGGAGAATACTGCTGCCGCTACGGAAGAGCAGACCAGCAGTATAGATGAGATCTCCAAGTCATCTGAAGGACTCTCTAAGATGGCCGACAATCTCATTCAGACAGTAAAGCAGTTCAACCTGGAAAAGGAGCAAAAAAATCAGTAAGTGATGGAAATGACGTCTGATAAAGTGATTAAGTTTAAGCTGGATGATGAATACTTTGCCATTTCGGTGAATGAGGTGAAGGAGGTGGTGAAGATGCAGAATCTCACCAAGATCCCCAACTCACCACCACACGTTGATGGCATAATGGATCTTAGAGGAGTGGTATGCACCATCATCGATCCAAAGAAACTTCTCCAAATAGTTGGTGAAAAGCAGGGGAATGAGAGGAAAGTGATTGTGCTGGATATCGGAGAGAACATGGCGGGCATAAAAGTAGATGAGGTGTACTCTGTAGACGACTTCAGCGAAGAAGAGCTTGATGCCAACACCTATGCAGGTCAATTCGCTAAAGGCGTGATCAAGGACGAAATAGACGGGAATTCAGAGCTGGTGATATGGTTGGACGTAGAAAAACTCATCGGAGACACCGAGATGTCTCAGGTAGCTTAGCTACCTTTTTTAATTTTTAGAGGTGATAAAAATTATATGTTTGGTTGTAAGTCATAAACCAAGAAAGAGGACTAAAGAACTGCAGAAGACCACTGGACAAAGAGAATATAGAGGTAAGGGTAAAATTGAGGAGTTGTTGGATCTAATAAAATACTGAACCTGTGTCCTCGAATCACTATGATGGTGGAGAGGTTGGTGTCCCTCATTCCTGTGAGTTACCGTATCTCCTCCTGAAACCTCTCCACTTCACTAATAAGTGAAAAGTAGATGAATAATTGGGGAGATTAAACTTGAAGTCATTTTCTGCAAAAAAGTGGTTGATCAGCTGGAACAGTTTGAAGAATTTCTTAAAGAAGAAGCGGAAGTCCAGAGAGAAATAAAATGTTCGGAAGTCTATGCCGGAAAGAATGATAGATTGACTTGTCTTTGTAAGAGGTAGGGAGATAGGATAATGAAAATACTGATTGTAGAAGACCACAGCGGTTTTGCTTATCTCATCAAACAGTACCTCAAACTTAACTTTAATCCGGAGGAGTTGTTCGTTACACATGCCGAGTCCCTTAAAGAGGGTTTAGAACAACTAAAGGGTCATGATGTAGTCCTACTTGATTTAGGGTTACCTGACTCTCAGGGCATCGACACTCTGAAAAGTTTTATCGATTATGATCCTTTCACTCCTGTGGTGGTGCTCACCGGGCTCGATGATGATAATATCGCCAGAGAAGCCCTTCAGAAAGGAGCACAGGACTACCTCATTAAAGAAGAAGTCGGCAGGAGGTCTTTGTATAAATCAATTCATTACGCGTATGAGAGGAAAAAAGCTGAATTAAAGCTCTATGAGAGTGAAAAGAGGTTTAAGAAGTTATTTGAAGCCATTCCAGATGCCGCTTACGTTATTGATAAAGAGGGAGAAATAAAGGAGGTTAACAGTGCTTTCTGTCAGAAAACTGGGTATGATAGAGAGGAATTAACTGGAACCAACATTTTTGTTTGTCATTTTATATCTGAAGAAAGCCGTAAGAAACTCTATAGGAATATGGGGAAAAGAATGGAGGGAGAAAAACCTCTTCCTTATATTATCGAGGTCTTTAACAAGAATGGTGAAATCATAACTGCGCAGGTCAATAATAGTCTATTAATGGAAGGAGATAAAGTCGTAGGAATGGTGGGCATTGCCAGAGAGTACAATATAGAATCAGAAGAAGTTTTATACGATTTTCTGGCAAACCTCAAACTCGTAACCCAGGAAAAAGAGGAGTTAGAGGAGAGACCCGACAACTACCAGAAGGTAAGAACGATTTTAAGTAAGAAGCATTTATTACTGGCCACTCAGGATAATAAACACGCAGTTGGCCTTGGTAGAATTTTTGATATCAGAAAAATTCCCCTAGCGGATAGTAAAGAAGAAGCAATTAAACTTGGCTTTTTGAAGAATAATTACAGCAATATCGCTACACTAAGAGGAGATAAAGAGAAAATGGACAGGTTCTCTTATCTTTTAATGAAGTACTCTCTAAAAGGAAGCAGGGTCATCTATAAGCATCCGGCAATTAAGAATAGGATTATCTTGGATAAGGAATGGAAAGAAGGCATACTTGATGTAGATAAAGGTGCAATCCTTCTTGACGATTGTCAGATCAAGCTGAACTCGATTACAAATATCAGAGCTGAGTACCGATACATTGGTTCAAATAAAGCTAATATTCTAATTTTTGATATTGTGGATTCCGGGAAACCCATTGAAAGCTTCATATATGTTCCCGATAGCAGGATAATGAATCTATTCGGAAGGTATATTGAATTTTTTAAGCCTGATAGGAGGGATTTCGTTGAAGCAACAAATTGAAGAACTGATAAGCGATATCTCAAAGGAAAAAGAAACGGAGGACAGGCTTAGCATATATCAAAATCTCCTTTCAAGCACACTTGAAGCTCTGGATAGCTTGATCATGGTTATTGACAGAAATCACCGCATTGTTCTGAGCAACTGGAAAGATCACGAATGGGTGCCTGAAGAAGAACGGGATAAAAGGCCATACTGTTATAAAGCCCTGAAGAATTTTGATTCTCCTTGTGAACACTGTCCTCCAATTGAAACATTCAAGGACGGTAAATACAGATGGTATGAAGACCAGAACCCTATGGATGGGAGTTTTAAGGAGATTAGTGTCACTCCCATCTTCAATGAAAAAGAAACAGTGGAATACGTGGTGGAAAATGTTAGGGACGTCACTGAAAGAAAAAAGAAAGAAGAATACTTGGAATTTGATTCTCTACTTTTAGATAACGTTACTGACTCAATTTTTGTACATGATTTAGAAGGGAACTTTGTTTATGTTAATAAAGCTGCTTATCGGGATAGAGGTTACACCAAAGATGAGCTAATGAGCATGAACCTCAAGGAGTTGGACCCTCCTGAATATGCTCAACAAATCAAACCCAGGATCGCCGATTTGTTGGATAACGGCCGTGCTGTATTCGAATCCGCTCATTACCGTAAAGACGGCTCTATAATGCCTATTGAACTTCATTCACACGTTATTAGAATAGAAAATAGAAAATTGGTCCTCAGTGTTGCCCGGGATATCACCAAAAGCAAAAAAGCTGAAAGAGAATTAAGAGAAAGTAAAGAATGGGTAACTAAGACTTTAAATTATCTACCTGCTGGCGTTGTTATTGTAGATGCAGAAACTCACGAGATTTTTGACGTAAATCCTAAGGCAGAAGAAATGATAGGGCTGCCTAAAAAAGATATTGTGGGGAAAATCTGCCACAATTTCATTTGTCCCCATGAAGCAGGGAATTGCCCAGTTAAAAACTCTGATCAGGATATAGACAATGCTGAACGAGTATTACTAAACGCCAGAGGGGAAGAGTTACCAATACTGAAGAATGTAACCTCTATTAACTTTAATGACAATAATTTTCTTATTGAGAGCTTTGTGGATATAGCAGAGAGAAAGAAGATGGAAGAAAACCTCAAAATGAAAGATTCCGCTATGGAGTCTTCCATTAATGCTATTGCTATTTCTGATCTTGATGGTAATTTGACATATGTAAACTCATCCTTTATTGAGATGTGGGGCTATGAAACTTCCCAGGAAATTATAGGCGAGAAAGCCGTTAAGTTCTGGAGAAATGAGGAAGAAGCTAGAGAAGTAATTTATGCCTTAAAAGAAAAAGGAGAGTATTTTGGCGAACTTAAGGGCACCAAAAAGGATGGAACTGAATTCGATGTTCAGTTGTCAGCAAGTATAGTAAGGGACGTCAATGAAAATCCCCAAGGGTATATGGCCTCTTTCGTCGATATAACAGATAGAAAGAATATGGAGAACAAAGTAATACAAATGAACGAGATCTTGAGGCTGTTGAACAAGACCCTCCGGCATGACATACTGAACGATTTGACCGTGGTGGACAATTCTATAGAGATGTACGAGGAATTAGGCGACGATAAGTTACTGAAAAACGCCACCAAATCCATTGAAAACAGTATCAAATTAATAAAGCAAATTAGAGAGTTGGAACCTCTGGTATCCACCGGAGACAACCTAAAAACATACGATGCTAAAGATGTAATAATGGAGAGTGTAGGCAATTATCCGCAAGTTGAGGTACATGGCAACTGTAGTATAATGGCTGACAACGCTCTATACTCTGTTTTCGAGAATTTAGTGAAGAATGCAGTAAACCACGGGAAAGCGGATAAGATTGATATAATTGTTGAAGAAAGGGGCGGTTTTTGTGAGATTAGAGTAGCAGACAACGGAACAGGGATATCAGACCAGTTCAAGGAGAAAGTATTCAAAGAGGGCTTTAGTGAGGGCAAAGGTACTGGTTTGGGTCTATATATTGCCAGAAAGACCATTGAAAGATATGGCGGAACTATCCACGTGAAAGATAACCAACCAGAAGGTGCAGTATTCGTACTTAGTTTGAAGGTTCCGCAGAAGTCAGAGGTTCAGCAAAATGAAGAATAGAATACAGGGGAAACTATCGGGGAACATATTATTTGTAGGCGTATCTTTCTTGTTTCTCTACTTAGTAATAGAAACTTTCGTCCATTTTGCTCTATTCAATGAGAGGAATTTTAATTGGTTTTTAAATCCAAGTCCACACAATAGCTATCATCACATTCTGCTTGCTTTCGTGGTAATTATTTTCGGAACCTACTCCTATACTGTGATTGGGAAATACCAGAGAACTGAAAAACATCATAAGGAGCAGAGAAACAAGCTGGAAGCCTTAATAGGCGCCATTGAATACGGCATGGTAATACTGGATAAAAACTATAACATCACTTTTCACAATAAGGCGTTAGAAAATCTGCTTGGCAGTTGTTTGGGAAATAAATGTTATCATATCTTCTTTAATAAAGACAAACCGTGCAAAGAATGTCCGGTCAAAATGGCTTTTGAGGATGGCAAATCACATACCACGGAAAAAAAGATCCGGTCAACAGATGGCAGAACAATATTCCTGGAGAATACTGCCAACCCCATCAGAAATGCAGATGGAGAAGTAGTTTCGTGTCTGGAGATCATTAGAGATGTCACTGAAGGAAAAAAGAAGGAGGAAGAGATACATCACCTTAACCAGTTTCAGGAGAGCGTTATCGATGACGCCAATGTTTGGTTGGACGTGCTCGATAAAAGTGCCAATGTACTAATCTGGAATAAGGCAGCGGAGCAGATAAGTGGTTACTCCAAGGAAGAAGTGATTGGTAATAATAAGATATGGGAATGGCTCTACCCTGACAAAGAATACAGGAACTACATAACTGAAAAAGCAGCTTCAATTATTGAAGGAGAGAAAGTTGAAGGTCTTGAGACAACCATCATCACCAAAGATGGTCGGGAGCGCATTATTTCTTGGCATTCCCGAAATCTAGTGGACAGCAAAAACAATTCTATTGGCTCTATTGCTATTGGTCGAGATGTAACTGAGCAAAAGAAGGCTGAAAAAGCATTGAAAGAAAGTGAAGAACATTACAGGACTACTTTTGAGCATACGGGAACAGCTATGCTTATACTAGAAGAAGATACAACGGTTTCCATGATAAATGAAGAGTTCGAAAAACTGTCAGGTTATTCTAGAGAGGAGCTGGAAGGCAAAAGGAGTTGGACGGAATTTGTTCATTCTGAGGACTTGGAGTGGATGAGAAATTATCATGTGGAGCGTAGAGAAGGGAAAGAAGTACCAAAAAAATACGAGTTCCGGGCTATTGACAGAGAAGGGAATATTAAGGATATACTGCTGAAAATCGAGATGCTGGCCAATACCCAGAAGTCTATTTGTTCTATGATGGATATTTCTTCTATTAAGAGGCTCAATAATTTACTTAAAGCTACATCGAAGATTAATGAATTGGTTGCCAGAGAAAAAAGCCCAGACATCGTTCTAGAAGCTGTTTGTGAGAATCTGGGTCTTCTCTATGCTGGGGTTTTCACTGCTTTGGGGGAGGACATCGACAATCTGGAACCAGTTAAATCCGAAGGCATGGATTTGACATCTATTGACAAATCTATCAGTACCTGTCCTTCCATTAAAGAAGCCATAAAAGGGAATGTGAAGAAATTGAGAGTGGGAAGAGAGATGTGTAAGAATTGCCTCCAAAACACTCACAAATACGTCTTATCCATACCCTTATTCCATACCAAGTTATATGGGATTATAACCATTCATTCAGACTTTGATTTTGATGAAGAAGAGATAAATCTACTGGAGAAACTGGCCAGTAACATAGCGTTTGCCATGAATGCTTATGAAGTAGAAAAGGAAAAAGTTACGGCTACGGAGCAGTTGGCAGCTAATCTGGTCCAATTTGACCGGTCAGCAGACGTTCTGAGAAATCCTTTGTCTGTGATAAGGTCCGTAATAGAGCTGAAGGACAAATACGATACCCAAGAAGTGCTGGAGATCATAGACCATCAGGCGAGAAGAATTGAAGAAGAGCTTGATGATCTAAGAGAAGAGGAAACTAAAACATTTAAACTAACCCAAAATTTAAGGTAAAACACATATAGAATAATTTATTTAATCGTAATAATAAAATATCTGAATTTAAAATTAAAACAAAAAGCTATTTAATTATTGATAGATAGCTGGGTAGAGGGGTCGAGATCCAATGGTCAAAGTGGCCAAAGAAAAAAGATTTTTGGATAAGCTCCAATACGGTTCTCATTTGTGTCTATTTTATGAAAGCAAGCAGGACTTAATAGATGCCTTAATCCCCTTCTTCAAAGAAGGTTTAGAGAATAATGAACTATGCCTGTGGATAATACCTGGATTTATAGACCCTGAAGAAGCTGAACAAGTATTAAGAGAATCTATCGCTGGTTTCGATGAACGTTTGAGAGAAGGGCAATTAGAGATCCTCAATTATGATCAATGGTATGTTGAGGATGGAGATATTGATTTAAAGAGAATACTGGATAAATTCTCTGACAAACTTGATCAAGCCTTAAACGCTGGTTACAACGGTTTGAGGCTATCTGGGGATACTACTTGGCTAAAAGAAAAAGATTGGAAGAACTTTATTGAATATGAAAGAGAGATTCATGAGTCTATAAATCTTCAAAAGATTGTGGCTCTATGTACTTACCCTCTAAATAAGTGTGGAGCAAACGAGATTATAGACGTGATCGAGAACCATCATTTTGTCACTCTGGTGGAGGAGGGTGACTGGAGAATAGTTGAAAAGGATGAATACCGAAGGAAAGGGGCATTTGAATTACTCAAAGAGAGTCAAGATTACTTTTATTCTCTCTGTGAGGACGCTCCTCTTCCCTACCAATCTTTAGATGGAGAGGGGTATATTCTCTACGTAAACAGAGCCTGGCTTGATCAGTTAGGATACGGTAGAGAAGAAGTTGTGGGCAAATGGTTCGGGGATTTTTTAGACCCAAACAGTTTGGATTACTTCAAGAGGAATTTCATATTATTCAAACAAAAAGGGGAGATAAAAGAAGTTGAATGTGAAGTGATAAAGAAAGATGGTTCGTCCATAACCTGTTTGTTCAACGGCAGCCTCTCATACGACAGCCAAGGAGAGGTTAGTCAAACCCACTGCATTTTCAAAGATGTTACTAAGAGCAAGGAAGCTGAAAAGGCCGTAAGAGAAAGTGAGCAGTCGTACCGATCGCTAGCCGAACACCTGCAAGGAATCGTATATAGGGTGTATATGCAAGAAAACAACAGAATGGAATTTTTCAACGATATGGTGAAAGAGGTCACTGGATACAGGGAAGAAGAGCTAAAAGCCGGTGAAATCTGCTCTATTGACCCCCTGATTATACCTGAAGATCGTGAAAAAGTTATCAATACTGTAAATTCTACTATAAAACATAATAAGCCCTTTGAAGTCGATTACAGGATAAGACACAAAAATGGAGAAATAAAATACCTTATAGAACGTGGTAAACCAATCTATTACGAAGGAACTCCTTTGTATATTGAAGGAGTAATCTTTGACGTTACTGAACACAAAGAATCCGAAAAAGAGCTGGCAAGACAATATTCAGTCCTTGAAGGAATCAACATGGTTCTGGAGAAGGCATTGAGCTGTAAAACTGACGAGGAAGTAGCAAGAATGTTTTTAAACACAGCAGAACAGTTGACGGACAGCAAATTCGGTTTTGTTTGTGAAATAAACCAAAACGGTCGTTATGACACTATTGCTATCAGCGACCCGAGGTGGGAAGCCTGTAGAATGCCTGATGCAATCACAAAGCTCAATGATGTAGAAATAAGGGGGATAAGAGGGAAGGTGAACAGAGAAGCCAAATCTATTATATTTAACCAGCCTACTTCTGATTCGGATTGGGTTGAACCCCCTGAAGGTCACCCGTCAATAACTTCATTTTTGGGGGTTCCCTTGAAAAGTGATGGTGATTTCGTGGGTTTAATTGGTTTGGGAAATAAAGAATCTGGTTACACTTTTGAAGATAAACAAACCATTGAAACTCTCTCTATGGCCTTTATGGAGGCATTGAACCGCAAGAGAATCGAGATGGATTTGAAAGAGAATGAGGCTGAATTATCTGCAATTATAGAAGCATCTCCTTTTGTCATGATGATAGTGGATTCGGAAAGACGTGTCTGCAGGATCAATAACAGTGGAGCTGAGTTTGCCGGGCGCTCACCCGAGGAATTGTTTGGTCTTCGTGGTGGAGAAGCCCTCCGATGTGTTTACTCCCTTGATGACCCTCAAGGTTGTGGCTTTGGTCCGATCTGTCAAAACTGTACCATACATCAAACAGTGCTTGATACTATAGAGAAAGAGAGACCCCATCACGGTGTTGAAGCTGAGATGACATTCTTTTCGCAACAAGGGAGAGAGGATAGGACACTACTCGTTTATACTACTCCTCTTATACTCTTGGGAGAGCGAAGAGTACTGGTTGTCCTTCAAGATATAACAAAGCTCAAAGAATTTGAGAAAGAGTTATTTGAGAGTTACTCCCAGTTTAAAGACTTGGCAAACCTCATACTTGTAGCAGTCTTTGAAACAGATTTAAATGGCAGAGTTACTTTTTTCAACGTCAAGGCTTTGGAATTGACAGGTTATACATGGGAGGATTTACATTCGGGCATATATTTTCACCATCTTTTTGTTGACGAAGATATGGATAGGGTGGAGAGGGTTAAAACCGATATACTGAAGGGAGAACAGTTGGGTCCTAGACAATACACCATAAAAAGGAAAGATGGTACAACATTATCGGTCGAAATTAATTCTGTGCCAGTAATTAGTGAAGAAGAGGTCAAAGGTTTAAGGGGTACTGCTGAAGATATTACTCAAAGAAAGCAGGAAGAAGGGGCGTTAAAAAGAAAGCTAATGAAATTCAAGCTGGATAACGGCAAGGTATATCTCGCAAAGGAGCAGTTCCCTGTTTTGGCCAGGGAAGCATTGGATGACCTGAGGAGAATAGGGTATAAAGGGCTTATTATATCACGCCAGCCTGTGGAGGAGCTGAATATCGCGTTAGACGATGATATCAAATATCTTTGGCTCTCTGAGGCAGGGGATAACCATTCTATATCACCAGAGCTTAGTTCGATAGAAAAAAGAATTAAAGAAGTTTCCAATAGGAACGTTATCTTTTTGGACAGCCTGGACTATCTTGTTTTCAAGAATGGCGTTAAGAACACTCTTAAACTCGTCCAGCGCCTCAGAGAGTTAGCCTATCTAAAGCAGCTAATAGTTATACTATCCATAGACCCCCACACTCTGAGTGAACATGATTTTAGTCTGCTGGATAAAGAACTATCCGAAATTGAACTCATGTATCCGGATGTACCCCAAACTGCTAGCTCAATCTTAAATTTTGTTTATAAGCAAAATTCTGCCGGTATCAAGCCTTCTTATACTGAAATATCCCAAAAATTAAACATTACCCGTCAATCGGTGGGTAAATGGGTTAGATATCTGGCTTCTAAGGGTTATATTAGAGAGGAAGCCCACGGTAGGAGCAAACTGGCAGAAATAACCGATAAAGGACGGCATTTCTTTGAAACAACGAAATAATTAGAGATTATATTTTTATTTGATACTAACTTACGTTTTATAATACTTTGAATATATTGTGATCTCCTTGTCTTTTACGTGTTTAACGTTTTTTTCCTATAATTGTTATCCCTTTGCAAGTTGTAGTTATAGATGAGATGGGACTATGAAAAATAAATCTAAAGTATTGATAGTCGATGACGAGCCCGCAATGAGGGAAGTAATCGGTCTGATTCTTAGCAGTTATTATACTGTAGGGGCTGCCAACGGCTATGAGGCTTTAAAGCTTTGCGAGGAAGTAAGACCAGACATAGTTTTAATGGATATAATGATGCCCAGGATGAACGGTATTGAGGCTACTAAGGCCATATTGAAAAAGAATCCAGAGACCAAGATTATAGCCATTACTGCTTATGCTTCCAACAAAGGAAAAGAAATAATTGATGCTGGGGCTGTGGAGTTATTGGAGAAGCCCTTCAGGAGAAGACAGCTTGAAGAGCTGGTAGAAAAAGTTGCTAACGGTAACTTAGAGAGAATACACGAAAAACCTGTTTCTTAAAAGGTAAAGGATTATATTCCTTTTTTAATTCCCAAGATTTGATACCAAATTCTGGTCTTGAGTACAATATTTTATCGCCCTATTATATTATCTAACGGTTAACCGTTATTTCAGTTCTATTACAACGAGTTATGAATATTTAACAATAGGCACAGTTTCCCTCACCTTTAAGAACCATGAGAATTTTGGAGCGTTAGGTGAGGGTATGCAGGATTCGTTTATAGGGAAGCTTGAGCAGAAGGATGCGTTTCATCAGTTGGAGTGGGATCTAAAGAATAGGTTTGATTTCTCTGACATTTTGTCAGAAGCTTTGATGAAGCGTATTAATCTATTCTTGGAGGAGAATAATCCGCGGGACT
>CAZQTT010000036.1:0-24973 GCA_964596255.1 uncultured archaeon | reverse complement strand
AGGACGGTAAACCGGTAATGGGTAAGGGTGGTGCTGAGATACTAAAGGCCATCGAAGAGCACGGTTCCATCTCCCATGCGGCAAAATCGCTGGGAATGTCATACCGATTCGTATGGAATTATATTGAGAAGATGGAGAACCGAGTGGGCAAAGTAGTGGAGAGAGAAAGAGGGGGTAAATCGGGAGGGAAGACCACCCTCACAAAACTGGGAAAATCTCTACTGGAGCAATATTCCAAGGTGGAAAAGGAATTGGAAGATATTGCTATTGAATTTGATAACAGGGATAACGGTGTTTAGTTCCTGCGTTGGAGTTCAGGACTAACAATAATTGTTAGGTGTATTCGACCTCTCTCTGGAAGCCGTTTTTTTCTATCCAGTTCTTGATATACGGGCAGGAGACCTTTATTTTCTGGTAGCTGTCCGCGAATTCCAGAGCTTTCTCCACTACCTGGGAAGCATACCCCCTCCCCCTGTGCTCGCGGGGAGTAAAAGTTTTTATTAAGTGTATGGTTCCGTCTTCTTCCTCGTACTCCACCCAGGAAAGCTCTTTCACATCATCTCTTAGGATTATTCTTTTCGCCGTGATCTCAAAATTGAGCGCCATAATTAATCTTGTACATTATTTCAATTCGATTAATTTTGTTCGATATGATATCCTTTGTCTACCCACTCTCTATACGAGCTCTTAAAGTCATATACGTTAGTAAACCCCATTTTCATGATCTCTTTTGAGGCTATGGTGTTGGCAGGACAATCATAGTCATTGGAATATACGTATATCTTCCCTGCCTCTTCCAGCCTTGACTTGAGGTTACCAATGTTATTTATCTCTGCAAAAACTGCTCCCGGCACGTGTCCTTTATCGTAGTCATTCTTTTCCCTGGAATCGATTATCAGCGTACCCGGTTGAGATAGATCCTTTTTCACTTCTTCGGCACTGACAGCTGGGGGCTCCATATCCTCACCTTTTGGTTTTGCTTACCCTATCTTACCCTATCTTATCCTACGGATGAATTATAGTAAATAATATTTTTTCATGCTTCAGTGATAAAGTGGTATTTGTCCCCCCATTTCCCCTGAGTTCTCCCCTGAGTTCAGCACATCTCAGCACGAGTCAAGAAGATGTTTTTGGGTTTAGATTGAGATATAGGATAATCAACATATTATTCATCTTTAAAGCTCGTCCACTCGACTTCACTCTTGTAAAAATATTTGATGAGGTACTGGATGAACTCTTCGTTGGTTTTGCTCCCTAAATGCTTTTTGGATTCCTCGAACTGGTTTGCCAGCTCTTCATCAAGGCTTAGATTCAGGTTATACAGTTTTACCATTTCGATCCCCAATAAGAGTAGGTACCGCGGTTTTTATACTTTATTTTGAAACACTTTGCAATAGTTAATACACGTTGTAATAGTTGATAGTAGTTGATAGTAGTTGGGCATTGAGTCTATTCTTTGAGTATCTCGTAATAGCTTCTAACAGGGTTCTCCCAGCCCATTTCTCTGGCAAGGAGGAATGCCACATCACACATCATTCTGTCCTTAACCCAGTCCCTTAAGAAAGCATCGATTATGATGTACAGACCTAAAGCGTAATCCGTTATTGTCTGAAGATAGTTCTGCTCGATGTTATCCACCAAGATCACTCCTCCGAAGATCCCTTTATCCTGCTGAAGCTCCCTGACCGCCCCGCTAAATCCGCATGCTTTGCTCAGGACTACTGGACATGCTTCACTGCAGGCCTCAAGGGCGGTAAGGAGGAAGGGATCGTATCTTGAGGGGAATATGCCTGCCACACAGGCAGAGGAGATTTCATCCAGGGTCATGTTGAACCCCCCATCCTCTTTACCCACCCACTGAGGATAGAGGAGGGCGCACACGTTCCTGCGACCGATATCTTTCACACCAAGACCCCTCTCGTCTATCATCCGCTTCAATCTCAGCTCGTCACCCACTAATAGTTCTTCTCCCAGGTTGATGGGAAAACCTGATGGAAGCATTTTAGGGTCCTTGGGACCTACAGCGGTTATGAGGATGCAGAACACTTTAACGTTATCTATCTCTTTATTCTCCACCTTGCTCTGCAGAACTCTATCAAGGATAATCAGCGAATCCAGAAGATCAGGGTATCCTTTGTTCTCCACTTCCAGTCTGGAGATGGTGAATATAGGGATAACTGCCTCATCCTCAACAACAACTCCATTCATCCTCTTCAAGATATCTGCAATGAAGAACTGCATTTTTTGAAGATTTCTGGTCTTCTTGTTCCAGTTGACGCTATCAACATTGAGTTCAATACCGTTGCGGATGACAATGCCGTCGATACCATAGAACAGCCTGGATTCATTTCTGGTATTGTTGCTGACGAAGCTCACCACGTCTGAATAGTTGGCCAGTTTCTCCATTTCCATCAAACCGTGCTGAATGTTCGGAGGTAAGGCAGCATCCCCCTTCAAGATCTTCTCAAAGGTCCTGGCGCCCCAGCTCCTTCCAGGTTTAGTGGCGTGGAATGTGGACAGGGTTTTCACCGGCACAGACAACTTCTCCAGTCTGGCTGAAGCATAGAATACAGGGAACTCATGGCATTGTAAAGAAACTTTATCCTTGTCAGCCAGACCTCGAACCATCTCCGATATGGCATAGGATAAGTTGAGGTAGTGCGAATATTCTCCTCCGTAGATGGTATTCTCGTATTTAAGGGAATCGAGGCCCATGAGGTTGTAAGCCTCAGCTTTGACCTCATCACTTAATCTGACTTCACTGCCCTGAATATTTACTCTCTTGCTCATGCAACACTCAGTATTGAAGAGCACGTAGTTAATTCCCTCTTTACCTCCTTCTCTTTTTACTGCAAGGTAATCCAGGCCTATTCCGTCCAGCACTTCCAGTAAACTGCCGTTCTCTACGGGCTCAAAGCCGGTGAGCTCTGTTATCCTGGATTTGGGGCTCCAGTCCTGTCCCAATCTGTCGAAATAAGGTCCCGCAACGATTATTTCATCTGAGGCGATCCTGGCCAGATTCCTGGCTTCCGCATCAATAACATTCCATATCCCTCCCAGCTTGTTGGATATGGGACCCGATTCTTCACCCGCTATTACTATATACATCTTCACTTCCTACCAATCGATATTCATCACACTTCAGATCTCTTCAAAGACCTCTTCAAACAATTCTTTATTTGCAGCAGGCTTCCACAAGAACTCTAAAGAATCAAGGTTCTCCACAAGTCCGTACATCTCCTCCTTTTTATTCAAGTCCAGTTCTTCAGGGATAACGGGCTTAACGAACCTTATTGGCGGAGCTTCCCCATATCTCTCGTTTTTTATCCAGCCGTTGGTGGTATAATAATAACAGGCGCCTCTCATGTTCTTGTAAGTCTCGTAATACGATTCAAAACCTCTGTAAACCCAATTGGACATCCTCAATTTCTCGTCTGAAGGGTTTACTGTTACGTGGCCGTAATTGGGTGGGATCACAACTTCATCACCTTGAGTAGCCTCCACGACCACAAAATCGGCTACCTGACCATTATCCAGCTTTTGAAGCAAGTAAAATGCTTTACCGTGTAGAACCTCGTATATTTCGGTATAGGACTGATTACCCTCTGCAACCGGGTGGTAATGGCCGTAGGTCTTAATGAATTCCTTACCAACTTTATGGGGAGGGATAACCGTAATATCATACCTCAAGTTCTTAGATATAATTCTTTTGTGCTCAGTCGCAGTTTTGTAAACGTCCCTGAACATCAGGTAGGCTTTAAAGTTATCATTGACGGATTGAGGATAGGCCAGAACAGGTGAGAGGTCTTCTACCCACCTGATCGCTGCAGTAAATTCTCTACCCCAGAATTCCATAACAAATTGCATGAAATTAATTTCTTTCAAATTTAATAAACATTATCATCTAATCTGTTTTCTCATGAAGCGTTCCAAGAGCTGGTAAACGGATTTCGACTGTTTATCGGTCAGTAAAGGAAGGAAAAGGTTATCTGAACTGTGCTAAAACTGTTCACTGAAATTTTATATACCCAATTATTCAAAAGGATTTACAATCAAAAAGAAGTAAAAAATTTTTCAAGGAGTTATAGGGATGGGGTCGGTTTGAAGATCGGTTCATGGTATATGGGGGAAAATAAGACCACCTTCACTGTGTGGGCGCCTTTTATAGACGATTTAGGTGTGAATATAGAAGGCCAGGAGATCCCCATGGAAAAAGATGAGAAAGGATACTGGTCTGTTCAAACCGATGCGCCTCCCGAAACTCTTTACACTTTCACTCTGAACGGTAAACTCGAGAGGCCGGACCCCGCATCCCATTACCAACCCCAAGGAGTTCACCAGCCTTCTCAGGTGATAGACCATAAATTTAATTGGGGGGACGGCAACTGGAGAGGAGTTCCCCTGGAGGAGATGGTGATCTACGAGCTTCATACGGGAACCTTCACTCCACAAGGCGATTTTCAATCCATTATAACCCGGCTGGACGCCCTCCTCGATTTAGGGGTCAACACCATAGAGCTTATGCCCGTTGCACAGTTTCCGGGGAACAGGAACTGGGGCTACGATGGAGTATACCCCTTCGCTGTCCAGAACTCCTATGGAGGACCGCATGGACTTAAATCTCTGGTCAATGCCTGCCACCAAAAGGGTATGGCAGTGATACTGGATGTGGTGTACAATCATCTGGGGCCTGAAGGTAATTATCTGAGGGACTTTGGCTCTTACTTTACCGACCGCTACAGGACTCCCTGGGGCGATGCCCTCAATTTTGACGGTCCCTATAGCGATGAAGTGAGGAACTTCTTCATGGAGAATACCATCTACTGGCTGGAACAGTTCCACGTGGATGCCCTCCGCCTGGACGCCATTCACGGGATTTACGACATGAGCCCCAAGCCATTTCTTCAGGAATTGGCTGAAAGAGTAGATGAATTATCTCAAGAACAGGATAGGAAATTCTATTTGATTGCAGAGAGCGATCTCAACGATGTGAGGGCTATCAGGACCAGAGAAGCTGGCTGGGGCATTCATGCTCAGTGGAATGATGATTTTCATCACTCACTACACGCCCTGCTCACAGGCGAGAGACAGGGATATTATCAGGACTTCGGCACAGTAGAGGATCTGGCCAAAGCGTGGAGAGAAGGATTCGTTTACTCCTGGCAGTACTCATCTTACAGAAAGAGGCATCACGGAAGCTCCTCAGCAGGTATACCTGCTCACCAATTCGTTGTGTGCTCTCAAAATCATGACCAGGTGGGCAACAGATTGCGGGGGGACAGATTATCCACAATATTGCCCTTTGAGGCGCTTAAGCTGGTAGCAGGAGCTGTAATACTGTCACCCAACGTCCCCTTATTGTTCATGGGAGAAGAATACGGGGAAGAATCCCCTTTCCTCTACTTCATCAGTCATTCCGACCCGGAGCTGGTCCAGGCCGTCCGGGAGGGTAGAAAAGAGGAGTTCAGCGCTTTTGAGTGGGGAAATGAGGAAGAAGAGATACCTGACCCATACAGTGAGGAGACCTTTAGCAGATGTAAACTGAGTTGGGATAAAAGAGGGGAAGGAAAGCACAAATTTCTCTATAATTTTTACAAAGAGCTGATCAGAATGAGAAAAGAGATCCCCTCACTCCGCAACCTCTCAAAGGAAGATATGGAGGTCAGGGAAGAGGGAACAGCTATATCTGTTAGGAGATGGCATGAGGGCGATGAAGTGTTTTACATAATGAATTTCGGCTCTCAGGAAACCAAAACGGATTTTGACCTTCAAGGTAGCTGGAATAAGGTATTGGACTTGTGTGATGAAAAATGGGGGGGTGAGGGCTCCTCAGTCCCTGTTGATATAGGTGAAAAGCAGATGTTAAATATCGCTCCTTTTAGTTTGGTAGTGTACAGGAAAGTGATGTAATTATGAAGTATGTATGTGTTCACGGACATTTTTATCAGCCTCCAAGGGAGAATCCCTGGCTGGAAGATATTGAGATCCAGGATTCTGCTCATCCCTACCACGACTGGAATGAGAGGATAAACAATGAATGCTATGCCCCCAATTCGGCTGCCCGCATTCTGGGAGAAGAAGAGAATATAGTTGACATAATCAACAACTACGAGGAGATCAGCTTCAATTTCGGGCCTACACTCCTTCAATGGATGAAGGACAATTCACCTGAGACCTATCACAAGATAATTCAGGCTGACAAGAAAAAGCTCGATGAATCCGGTGTTGGTTCTGCTATTGCTCAGGCATACAATCATATGATAATGCCCCTCGCCTCCAGAAGGGACAAGGAAACCCAAATCCTGTGGGGCATTAGAGACTTTGAGCACCGCTTCGGCAGAAAGCCGGAAGGGATGTGGCTGCCGGAAACTGCCGTTGATACGGAGAGTCTGGAGATAATGGCTGAAAACGGAATAAAGTTCACTATTCTAGCCCCTCACCAGGCCGGAAAAGTAAGGAAGCTCGATGAAAAGAAGTGGAAGGAACTGAACGGTGATATCGACCCCAAAAAGCCTTACCTCTACCGCTTACCTTCAGGTAAAACCATTAACCTGTTCTTCTACGACGGCCCCATATCTCATGACATCGCCTTCGGTGATATGCTAAAGAACGGGGAAGCCTTCGCTAACAGATTGCTCAATGCCTTCACGAACGGCGAAAAAGCAAGTGAAGACGAAAAAGGTGAAGAAGGTACAGAGAGTGAAGGTGGTGAAGAGAGCGGAGCGAAACAGGGTGGTGAAGATGAACAGCAGGAACAAACAGAGCAAAAGGAACAAGAGGGTCAGAAAGAAATAGAACCTCAAATAGTCCATATCGCTACCGACGGAGAGACCTTTGGGCACCATCATCGTCATGGGGAGATGGCTCTGGCGTATTGCCTTCAATACATTGACTCCAGAGAGCAAGTACAGATCGCTACGTATGCTGAATACCTGGAAAAGCATCCGCCTACTCATGAAGTACAGATAGTGGAAGACTCTTCGTGGAGCTGTATTCACGGTGTAGAGAGGTGGAGAGCTGATTGTGGATGCAACACAGGAATGAATCCCGATTGGCAGCAAAAATGGCGAAAACCGTTGAGAGAGGCCATGAACTGGTTGAGGGATGAATTAGCAGCCATTTATGAGCAAGAGACTAAAGATTACTTTAATGATCCCTGGAAGACCAGAAACGACTATGTATGGGTGGTCCTTAACAGAGATTATACTGATGAATTCCTTTCTGAACATGCGCAGAAGGAACTCTCCGCAGATGATAAGGTCAAGCTGCTAAAGCTGCTGGAGATGCAGCAACACGCTATGTTGATGTTCACCAGCTGTGGGTGGTTCTTTGACGAGATATCCGGTATTGAGACTGTGCAGGTCATTCAATACGCTGCCAGAGCAATGCAGCTCGCCAAAGAAGCTGGTGGTGTGGACCTGGAACCGGAATTCCTCAAATTCATGGAAAAGGCTCCCAGCAATATTGAGGAAATAAATGACGGGTCACAGGTCTACGAGAAGTTTGTGAGACCGTCTGCTCTTGACCTCCTTAGAGTTGCCGCCCATTATGCTTTGTCTTCCCTATTTGAAGAGTATCCTCAAGCCGCCCGGATTTACTGCTACACAGTTGAAAATAAGATGTACGACCTGGACAAGGCGGGAGTTCAGAAGCTTGCTTTGGGCGAGGCCAGGATCAAATCGGTTATCACCCGGGAAGAAGATGATATATGCTTTGCAGCCCTCCACATGGGCAACCACACTCTATGGGGTGGCGTAAGCAACAGCCTGAGCGATGAGGAGTTCAAAGCTATGCAAGAGAAGATGAAAGAATCGTTCTCCAAAGGGAATATTCCGGAAGTGATACAGGCGATGGACGAGTATTTCGGCACTCACAGCTACACTATCTGGCACTTGTTCAAAGACGAGCAGAGGAAAATACTTAGCCAGATAATCGGAGACACTATGGAGGATATTGAAGGTATCTTCAGGGAGATATATGAGCACAACTACCCCATTATGCAGGTGATGAAAGAGACAAATATGCCTCTACCCAAAGCCATCAAAGCTCCTGTGGAATTTGTACTGGATATGGATTTACGCAAACTGCTTGAAGAAGAGGGGACAGATCTGGAAGAGCTTCAAAAGCTGGTAGAAGAGATAAGAAAATGGGGTTTTGAGGTGGATAAGGTCACTACTCGCCACATATTGAGCCAGAAGGTCACCAACCTGATGGAGAATCTCCAGCAGGATCCTCACAACAGATCCTTGATGGAACAGACAATTTCCCTCATAAAGATCGTAAACCCTCTCAACCTCGGTCCCGATTTGTGGAAAGCTCAGAACCTGTATTTCTCTATAGGAAAACAGATACTGGATGAAATGCGCCAAAGAGAGGATGAAGAGGCTAAAGAATGGCTGGAATTATTTGATTCTCTGGGAGAATATATGGGAGTAAAGATCGCATGAACATGAGCATAAGCATGAGCAAGGTCCCATTTTCCACCTACAGAATCCAGTTCAGCCCTTCTTTCGGGTTTGAGCATGCTCGAGAGATCATCCCATATCTTTCGGGCCTCAATGTATCCTTTATCTACGCGTCACCCATATTCAAGTCAAGAAAGGGGAGCACTCATGGTTACGATATAGTTGACCCCAACCAATTGAACCCCGAACTGGGAACAGATGAACAATTCGAGAGATTGTCTGAGGAGCTGAATGAAAACCACATGGGGTGGCTTCAGGATATAGTCCCCAACCACATGGCCTATGACAGACAAAACGAGTTGCTCATGGATATACTGGAGAGTGGAGAGAATTCGAAATACTATTCATTTTTTGACATCCAGTGGGACCACCCGTACGAGAGCATCAAGGGGAAGATCCTTGCCCCTTTTCTGGGAGACTTTTTTGGGGATACCCTTGAGAGAGGGGAGATCCAGCTGGATTATGGTCAAAACGGGTTCTTTATCACCTATTATGACCTCAGCTTTCCTCTAAAGATAGACTCTTACGCCACCATACTTTCATATGGGCTGAGGAACCTTAAAAGGAAGATTGGGGAGCACCCGGATTACACCAAATTTTTGGGCATCCTCTACGTACTCCGCACGCATCCCGACGGTGAAGAGGAGTATGACAAACCCGGATTCGTCAAGAGAATGTTGTGGGAGCTATACACCAAAAACAAGGACATCAAAGACTTTATTGACCGGAACATGGTCATCTTCAACGGAAAGGTGGATGAACCTCTCAGCTTCAACTTGCTGGAAGAGCTCCTCATGGAGCAATTGTTCAGGTTATCCTTCTGGAAGGTCGCCTCTGAGGAAGTAAACTATCGGCGGTTCTTCAACATCAACGAGCTTATCTGCTTGAAGGTTGAGGATGAAGAGGTCTTCAAATACACTCATTCCCTGGTCTCCGATATGCTGGAGAAGGGGAGATTTTCGGGGGTCAGAGTGGACCACATCGACGGCCTCTATAACCCCACCGATTACTTGAAAAGGTTGAGGGAGAAAGCGGATTACGTGATAGTGGAAAAGATATTGGAGCCCGAAGAAGAGATACCCTCTTTCTGGCCAGTGGAGGGCACAACCGGCTACGACTTCATCTATTACCTGAACAACGTCTTCTGCATGAGAGAGAACGAGAGAGAGTTCGACAGAATATACTCCAGTTTCACCGGCCTGAACAAGTCTTATAGTGAACTATTACTGGAGAAGAAGAGGTTGATCATCGGGAAGCACATGGCAGGGGATGTGGAGAATCTGGCATTATTGCTCAAGAACATCTCATCCAAATACCGTCACGGGAGCGATAAAACACTCTACGGAATAAAGAGGGCTCTAGTAGAGATAATGGCCCAGTTCCCCATTTATCGGACCTATACCAACAGAACTGCCTCCAGAAATGAGGACAGAGGATATATAAAAGAAGCCGTCAGAAAAGCAAGCCAAAAAATCCCCGATCTTCAACATGAGCTGAACTACGTCCAGGATTTTCTCTTGCTGGAGCTCTGGCCGTCTTTGAGTGAAGAGGAGAAGGAGCAGTTCATTCATTTCGTGTTGAGATTCCAGCAGTTCACCGGACCGCTTATGGCCAAAGGTTTTGAAGACACTTTCCTTTACGTTTACAACAGGTTCGTATCCCTTAACGAGGTGGGAGGAGAACCCGGTAACTTCGGCATCTCTGTAGGACAGTTCCATGAATTCAATCAAAAGAGGATTAAAACCCCCCACGCGTTGAACGCCACTTCAACCCACGACACCAAGAGGGGAGAGGATGTGAGGGCCAGATTGAACGTGCTCTCCGGGATGCCTCATGAATGGGAAAGGAATGTGAAGGAATGGGCAGAGATCAACAGGAGCAAGAAGAAGGTGGTTGAAGGAGAGGAGGCCCCGGATAAGAACGACGAGTATCTCCTCTACCAGACGCTGGTGGGAGCATACCCCTTTGACCCCAATGAACTCCCGGAGCTCGCCCAGAGGATAAAAGACTACATAATCAAGGCCATCAGGGAAGCCAAAGTCCATACCGCATGGATAAAACCCGACTCTGATTATGAAGAGGCATTTACCTCTTTTGTGGAAAAGATATTGGAGCCCGAAGATAAAGATGACGATCAATTCCTCAAATCCTTCTTACCATTCGTCGAAAAAGTTTCCTACCAGGGAATTTTCAATTCTCTTTCCCAGACCATCATAAAGATAACAGCTCCCGGAATCCCAGACTTTTACCAGGGAACAGAGTTCTGGGACCTCAGTCTAGTCGATCCCGACAACCGCCGCCCCATAGATTTTGAGAAGAGGAAGAGATCCCTTCAACACATAACTGAGAGAGAAGATACTCTTTCTCTGGTTCAGGAGCTTCTTTCGACTTACAGAGATGGGAGGATTAAGCTGTTCTTGACTCATCAGGCATTGAAAGTTAGAAAGGAGAACATAGAGGTACTCCAGGAAGGTGATTACGTCCCTCTCGAAGTGTACGGGAAACACAAGGAGAACATAATTGCCTTTGCACGAAATCGTGGTGAGCGCTGGGTGATCACCGTGGCACCGAGATTTGTGAGCAGTTTGATAGGTGAAAATGAAATGAGTGAAAATAAGTATCCGCTGGATTCAGTGTGGGAGGATACACACATAGTCCTCCCCCAAGGATTGAAGGGATCGGACCATCTCAAGGACGCCATTACGGGAAATAAGGTCAAAGGCGGGGAAAAATTGATGGTAAGGGATGCCCTTAAATACTTTCCTGTGGCGTTGATTTTAGGTGAAAGAACATGAATAGAAGAGGAAGCGGATTACTTCTCCACATCACGTCTCTTCCCTCTCCATTTGGAGTGGGTGATCTGGGTCCGTGGGCCTACAGATTCGCAGACTTTCTATCCGAAACGGGCTACGACTTATGGCAGATTCTTCCCCTCAATCCTACCGAGGTGGTCCACGATAACTCTCCATATCACAGCTACTCCGCCTTTGCAGGTAATACCCTACTCATCAGCCCTGAACTGATGGTCCAGGATGGCTTGCTTGCAGAACAGGATTTGAAGCCCATCCCCGAGTTCCCACAGGAAAAAGTGGATTATCAAGCAGTCACAGATTACAAGAAAAAATTATTCGATACTGCCTACCACAACTTCCAGACGAAGCAGGGGGAAGGTGAAAAGTATCGATATGAATATAAGAAGTTCTGTGAGGAGCACTCGAACTGGCTGGATGATTTCGCTCTGTTTGCTGCTCTGAAGAATCATTACAAAAAGACGTGGAACCAGTGGCCGGAGGAGCTCAGAGATAGGGACAAAAAGGCGCTGGAATCCATGAGGGAGCAGTTGAAGGAGGAAATAGAAAGGGAGAAATTCCTTCAATACGTGTTCTTCTCTCAATGGGTTTCCCTAAAGCATTACTGCAACCAGAGAGATATTCATATTCTGGGAGACCTCCCCATTTACGTCACTTATGACAGCTCCGATGTGTGGGCTCATCAGGAGATATTCAAGCTGGACGAAGATAAACTGCCCATCTACGGGGCAGGAGTCCCTCCCGATTACTTCAGCAAAACAGGACAGCTGTGGGGCAACCCTGTCTATAAGTGGGACACTCTCCAGGAAAGGGATTATGACTGGTGGCTGCACAGAATAGGGCACAACCTCAAATTATTTGATTACGTGAGGATCGACCACTTTAGAGGGTTTATAGCCTACTGGGAAGTTCCTGCAGGTGAGAAGACTGCGGTGAACGGTAAGTGGGTGGAGGCGCCGGCGGAAGACTTCTTCCACAAGCTGGCCAAAAAATTCCCTTTCCTGCCCATAGTGGCTGAAGACCTGGGCACCATCACTCCTGATGTTAGGGAGATTATGAGCAGGTACGAATTTCCGGGGATGAAGGTTCTCCTCTTCGCTTTTGGGGAGGACAATCCCCGGAATCCCTACTTACCCCATAACCACCACAGGAACTACATCGTCTATACCGGAACCCACGACAACAACACTGCCAGAGGCTGGTATGACTATGAAGCGGATAAGAAGGACATAGAAAGACTCTCAAGATATCTGGGGAAGGATGTATCTAGAGAAGAGGTTCACTGGGACCTCATCCGGCTGGCCTTGATGTCCGTCGCCAATACCGCAGTCATTCCGGTGCAGGATATCCTGGGTCTGGGAGAAGAGGCCCGCATGAACAGGCCAGCAGGTGGAAAAGGCAACTGGCAATGGAGGCTCACTCCCCAACAATTCCAGGACATCCCTGGGGGTGAATTGAAGTATATGCTGTGGTTGTATGGAAGGAGATGACCCTCTGTGGTATAAGGATGCCATAATCTATGAAGTCCACGTGAAATGCTTTTACGACAGCGATAATGACGGGATCGGTGATTTTAAGGGGCTTATAGAGAGGTTGGATTATCTGGAAGACTTGGGGGTCAATGCCGTATGGCTGCTGCCCTTTTACCAATCGCCCCTTAAGGACGATGGCTATGACATCTCGGATTATTTCAAGGTGAATCCCGATTACGGTACCCTGCAGGACTTCAAGAAGTTCCTCCAGGAGGCTCACAGGAGAAATATCCGGGTAATAACTGAACTGGTCATCAACCACACCTCTGACCAGCACCACTGGTTCCAGAAATCGAGGAGGTCGAAGCCGGGCACTGTGTGGAGGGACTTCTACGTGTGGAGCGACACAATGGAGAAGTACAGGGATGCCAGGACAATATTCAAGGATTTCGAGACATCCAACTGGACATGGGACCCCGTTGCGGGAGCATACTACTGGCACCGGTTCTATTCTCATCAACCCGACCTCAATTTCGATAGTCCCAGGGTCCAGAAGGAGATCCTTCGGGTTATAGACTTCTGGATGGAAATGGGTGTGGACGGGCTCCGGCTTGATGCTGTCCCCTACCTGTTCGAGAGAGAAGGGACCAACTGCGAAAACCTGCCCGAGACCCACCAGTTCCTGAAGAAGCTGAGAGAGCATGTGGACAAGAATTTCCCCCACAGAATGCTTTTGTCCGAAGCAAATCAGTGGCCGGAAGATGCAGCAGCCTACTTTGGAGATGGCGATGAGACCCATATGGCATTCCACTTTCCTTTGATGCCCCGGATGTTCATGGCCATTCAGATGGAGGACCGTTTCCCCATAATCGATATCCTGGAGCAGACACCATCCATTCCGGATAATTGTCAGTGGGTGCTGTTCCTGAGGAATCATGACGAGCTGACCTTGGAGATGGTCACCGATGAAGAACGGGATTATATGTACCGGGTTTACACTCAGGACCCTCGAATGAGAATAAATCTGGGCATCCGCCGCAGGCTGGCCCCACTACTGGGGAACGATTTCCGGAAGATCAAGCTGATGAAGGCCCTTTTGCTGACCCTTCCGGGCACTCCTGTCCTTTACTACGGTGACGAGATAGGTATGGGGGACAACTACTATCTGGGAGATAGGGATGGTGTGAGGACTCCTATGCAGTGGTCACCCGACAGGAATGCAGGGTTCTCCATGGCAAACCCCCAGAAGCTCTACCTGCCGGTCATCATTGACCCCACCTTTCACTATGAAGCTGTTAACGTGGAGAATGAAGAGAAGAACCCTACTTCGATGCTGTGGTGGATAAAGTATTTGATATCCATCCGGAAAAAGTTGAAGTGCCTGGGAAGAGGAGATATGGATATACTGTTCCCCGATAACCAGAAGGTACTGGCTTTCACCCGCCAGTATCAGGATGAGATCATTCTTGTGGTGGCCAACCTGTCCAGACAATCCCAACCCGTTCTCCTCGACCTATCGAAGTACAGCGGCCGTATACCCCAAGAGGTTTTCAGCAAGAACACTTTCCCTCCCATCGAGAGATCTCCATACTTTTTGACCCTGAACCCCTACGGTTTTTTCCTGTTCAACTTGATAGGAGATGAATCCAAAAAGGAGGAAAGAATTCAGGAGATAAAGACTATTAGCTGGAAAAAATTCGTGGGCGGCAGAGAGGTAAAGAAATTGGAAAAAGCTCTCCCTTCATACCTCAAGAGGTGCAAGTGGTTTGCAGGGCAGTCGAAGATCATTCAAAGCATAGAGGTTGTGGAGAATATACCCATTAACCATTCTGCAGTTCTTCTGGCCAAAATTCATTATACAGAAGGGTTGAGCGAGACTTATCAGATACCCATATCATTCATACAGTCATCTGAGGGCATAGAGGAAGTAGAGGAAATTATGGACCAAATGGAGGGGTTGATAGCTTTCCTCAGAACAGAGAGCGTTTCAGGCTACATCATTGATGGCGTTCATTACGAGAAATTCCGGAAAGACCTCTTCTCGCTGGCCTCTCAGGGAAAGAGTGTGAAGGGGCGAGAGGGAAAGGGAGAACTGGTGAACCATCTGAGCCCCGAATTTGGGAAATTCAAGAAAGTAAAGGGTCTTCCAGATGAATCCAGGTTATCTGAATCCCAGAAAAGCAACACCCCCATCCTGTTCGAGGATAAATTCTTCCTGAAGCTCTTCAGGCGTATCGATGAAGGCGTCAACCCCGATCTGGAGGTGGGGACCTTTCTCACCGAAAAGGCTGGCTTTAAACATTCACCCTCATTTCTTGGATCTATTGAGTACAGGACCGACTCTACACGGCTGGTACTGGGTATCCTGCAGGGATATGTCCCTCACGAAGGAGATGCGTGGGAGCACATGGTGGATGCCGTAAGACAGTATTTTGAGCAGGTCTTGTCCAGAATAACGGAGATCACGCCACAGTTCCCCTATTCTCTTCTGGAGGTGAGCATTTCTACTGTTCCGCCCCTCATGCACGACCTTATCGGGGGAGTTTATCTGGAAATGGCTCATTTACTGGGAAAGAGGACTGGCGAGATGCATGCTGCTCTCACATCTTCTAATGAATCGGATTTCTCCCCTGAAAGTTTCTCCAAACTTTATCAGAGGTCTCTTTACCAGTCCATGAGGGGTCTGGTGAGAAGGACCACAGAATTCCTCTCTAAAAACGTTAAAGAATTACCTCAGGAAGTTCGGTTAGATGCTGAAGAGTTCTTTCCTCTGGAACCGGAGATCCTTGACCGTATGGGTGACGTGCTGGCCAAAAAGTTCTCTGCCAAGAAGATAAGGATACACGGGGATTACCATCTGGGCCAGGTCCTCTATACTGGCGATGACTTCGTCATATTTGATTTCGAGGGTGAGCCCATCCGCGCCCTCAGTGAAAGAAGGTTGAAGCACTCCTCCCTCAAAGATGTGGCGGGGATGATACGGTCATTTCATTACGCTGCTTACACCGCCCTTTACCAGTACATGCGCTGGGAGGACGTGCCCACACTTAAGGAATGGGCCGATCTGTGGTATTATTACATGAGCGGGATTTTCCTCAGCTCCTATGTGGAAACCGTTAGAGGCATCTCTCTCCTCCCGGAGAATGAAGAAGACCTCAGCACCTTACTTCGTGTTTTCCTTCTGGAAAAAGCTATTTATGAAATCAACTACGAACTTATTAACCGACCGGACTGGGTTATAATACCGTTAAAAGGGATCAAGTTCATTTTGGAGGAGTATGAAAAACATGGAGAACATGGGTGAGAGGAAAACCAGCACGAGCATGCTTAGCGATTACGATATCTATCTTTTCAAGGAAGGAAATCATTTTCGATTGTTCGATAAACTGGGCTCCCACCTCACAGTGGATAATGGAAGTGAGGGAGCGCATTTTGCGGTGTGGGCACCCAATGCTCGCAGTGTTTCTGTGATCGGAGAGTTCAACCAGTGGGACCTTGAAGCCAACCCTCTTAGCAGTAGAGAGGATGGTTCAGGGATATGGGAAGGTTTTATACCCGGAGTGGGTAAAGGCGACGCTTACAAATACCATATTGTATCCATTTACGGTGACTACACGGTGGATAAAGCCGACCCCTTTGCCCTTTACAACGAACAACCCCCTAAAACCGCTTCTATTGTGTGGGACCTGGAATATGATTGGGGAGATGAGGACTGGATGAGCAACCGGCAGGAATACAATTCCCATGACTCGCCCATCTCCGTGTATGAGTTCCATCCGGGCTCCTGGATGAGAATGACGGAAGAAAATTACCGTTTTATGAATTACAGAGAGCTGGCACCCTTGCTGGCCAGCCACGTCAGGAAGAAGGGTTTTTCTCATGTGGAGTTCATGCCGGTGATGGAGCACCCCTTCTACGGCTCATGGGGTTATCAGACAACGGGATATTTCGCTCCCACCAGCAGGTATGGAACGCCCCAGGAGTTCATGTACCTGGTGGACTATCTTCATCAAAAAGGGATCGGGGTTATACTGGACTGGGTGCCGTCCCATTTCCCCAACGACGAGCACGGGCTGGTCTATTTTGACGGAACCCACCTCTTTGAGCATGCGGACACCCGCAAGGGTTATCATCCCGACTGGAAGAGCTCCATCTTCAACTACGGAAGAAATGAGGTCCGCAACTTCCTCATCAGCAGTGCCATGTTCTGGGCGGGCAAATATCATGCTGATGGACTCCGGCTGGATGCTGTAGCATCCATGCTTTATCTGGACTATTCAAGAGGCCCTGGGGAGTGGATCCCCAACGAATACGGTGGAAATGAGAATCTGGAGGCCATAAGTTTCATCAGGACCTTAAATGAAGAGATACACAAGACCTTTCCAGGCATACTGACCATTGCGGAGGAATCCACTGCCTGGCCCATGGTATCCCATCCCACTTACGTGGGGGGGCTGGGATTCGACTTCAAGTGGAATATGGGCTGGATGCACGACACCCTCCAATATTTCTCTACAGACCCCATCTACAGGAAGTTCCATCATAGTCAGCTCACCTTCAGTATCTGGTATGCCTTCACAGAGAATTTCATGCTTCCTCTCTCCCACGATGAAGTAGTCCACATGAAAGGCTCCCTGCTGGGAAAGATGCCCGGAGAAGACTGGCAGAAATTCTCCAATTTACGCCTGCTCTACGGATACATGTATGCCCACCCCGGGAAGAAGCTTCTGTTCATGGGAGGCGAGTTCGGTCAGGGCAGGGAATGGTCCCACGATGACATTCTGGACTGGCACCTGCTGGATTACTGGCAGCACCAGGGGATAAACAGGTGGGTGGAGGATGTCAACCACCTCTATAGGAATGAGCGAGCGTTGCAGAACGATTTGAGGCCCGAAGGTTTTGAGTGGATCGACTTCAACGACTGGGAGCAGAGCACAATATCGTTCATTCGGCGGAGCCAAGATGGGTTAGATAACATGGTTGTGGTATGCAATTTCACCCCCATTCCCAGATACGATTATCGAGTGGGAGTTCCACAAGGTGGTTATTGGAAGGAACTCCTCAACAGCGATGCCGAATTATATGGGGGCAATGGGTACGGGAATATGGGGGGAGTGGAGGCAACACCAGTTTACTCCCACGGAAAACACCACTCTCTCTCCCTGACACTTCCTCCTTTAGGTATCCTGTTCCTCAAAAAGGATTAGTGGTTAAGTGTTTAAAGTTTTAAAGCTGTTAAAAACCAGGGTGATCGGACATGGAAAGCGAAGAAAAGATGAAAGGTGAGAAAGTACCTCCACTTCCCGATGGGACCGTATACAGTCCCAGAAAGAATTATAGGCCTTTGTGGGTTCCTTCTTTAAGTGAATATGCTAAAATTATCGGTGAGGATAAGATAGAGAAGCTGGAGGAGGTAAGCGAGAGGGTAAATGAGAAGAGGGTACTGGAATTGAGCTCTACTCCTTTTGGTGGGGGAGTTGCAGAGATGCTCCGATCCTCTATTCCATTTATGAATCTAATCGGAATAGAGGATGAATGGAAAGTGATAACAGGTAGTGATGATTTCTTTGAAGTGACCAAAAACCTTCATCACCTCTTACAGGGCAAAAAAGGGAAATTGACCGAAGAAGACGAGGACATTTACTTCGCTACCATAAAAGAGAACGTTCAGGCCAATATTATCGATTATGAACCGGATGTGGTCTTTGTTCACGATCCCCAGCCACTGGCACTGGCAAAGGAACTGAGACTGGATAACCAGAAGTGGATCTGGAGGTGTCATATAGACATTGACGAGTATTCCATGAGAATGAACCCCGATCTATGGAACTTCGTAACCTACTGGGCAGAATCTTTTGACGGAGTTATCTTCACCTCGATTCACTTCGTTATTTATCAGTGGCCGTTACCTAAATTCATTATCCCTCCTTTTATTGACCCCCTATCTGAAAAGAATAGAGAAATGAGCGAAAAAGAGATAGAAAAAGTCCTTAAAAAGTATGGAGTAAGCACTCACAAGCCTATTATAACTCAAGTGGGGAGATTTGATCCCTGGAAGGATCCTGAAGGAGTGGTCACCATATTCAAAAAAGTAAGAGAAAAGGAAGATTGTCAGTTAATTCTTTTAGGCGGATTCGCCCCTGACGACCCTGAAGGAGAAAGGATCTACAATAAGCTGGTGGACTTGATAAAGGACGAGGAAGATACCTACATCTTTAAAGAATGGAATGACACCTTTGTTAACGCCATTCAGAGAGTATCTACTATTATAGTTCAAAATTCCAGCAAGGAAGGATTTGGGCTGACGGTTACGGAGGCGATGTGGAAGGGCACCACAGTGGTTGCCAGACCTTCAGGAGGGATAACATTGCAAATCAGGGATTGTGATAACGGTTTTCTTTATGATACCGTAGAAAAAGGAGCAGATATCATAGTAAAACTACTCAGGGATGAGAAAACCAGGAGGGAGGCGGGTGAAAGGGCCAGAGAATTCGTAAGACAAAACTTTTTACTTCCAGTCAGAATAATCGACCACTTATTGGCGATCGATACCGTTACTAAATCCCAAAAAATTCCCAGAGAGAGTATTATCTCCTTCCATCCCTGGTACAGGCTGTCCAAAAAGTGGTAGTGCGTATAATATAATTACACTCCTTAATTTGCGCTCATTCAGGTTTGTTGATTGAGGATGCAGAAAGTTTCAGTTTCCATCTGAGGTGGACCAAATAACCAATAACAATTATATTACCCGGGAGGAAAAACCACAGTATGAGGGTTTCACTATCGTTTGAAGTCCACCAGCCTTACAGGATAAACCGGAACTTTAAGCCGGAATACGCCCAAAACAAAGAAGACTTAATGGATGTTTTCTTCAACAACTCATGGAATGAGGATATGTTCAGAAAAGTGGCGGAGAAGTGCTATTATCCGGCCACCCGCATATTGATGGAGAAACTGGACGAATATCCCCAGTTCAAAGCATCATTCAGCTTTTCCGGGATCTTCATCGAGCAGTGCGAGAAGTGGGATAAGGACCTCCTGGACTTGTTCTCTCAGCTGGTCAAAAAGAAGAATGTGGAGATCCTGGGTCAGACATACTACCATTCTCTGGCCGGCCTTTTTGAGGATAAACAGGAGTTTAAAGATCAGATAAGCATGCATAGTGACCTCATGCAGGACATATTCCATACCCGGCCCACAGTCTTTGAAAATACGGAGTTCATCTATAATGATAGCATCGGCCGCACCGTGGAGAGCATGGGATTTGATGCCATATTCACCGAAGGGGCGGAAAGGATAATGGGGCCCAGAAACCCCAATCACGTTTACAGGCTTAAAGACAGTAATATAAGACTGCTCCTGAGGAATTACAAGTTATCGGATGACGTGGCATTCAGATTTTCCAGCTGGACTTGGGAAGAGTTCCCCCTGACGGCCAACAAGTATGCTCAATGGATCAAAGAAGCTTGTGGAAGCTGTATAAACTTGTTTATTGATTACGAGACATTTGGAGAGCACCACTGGAAAGAATCGGGTATCTTTGAATTTTTGAAATGGCTCCCCGGTGAGGTTCTCCATGAGGAAATGGAGTTTGCTTTACCATCTGAACTGGCTCGCAGAGAACCAGTAGACGAAATCAGCATGGGGGAACAGGAGACGCTATCCTGGGCTGACATTGATAAGGACACTAGCGCATGGATAGGCAACAACATGCAGAGAACCTGCTTCAACCACCTGGAAAAAGCCCACAAGATCGTGGAAAGAACAGGCGACAATTACTTGATGGATCTGTGGAGGTACCTGCAGGTCAGCGATAATTTGTATTATATGTATGCTAAAGAAGACTCTCCTGGCACAGTTCACAGCTATTTCAGTCAGCAGAGCCCATTCGAGGTTTTTGCGGCTTATATGAGGATATTATCCCATCTTTACTCCAGATGCGTGGAGAAGCTTGAGGAGCCGTATAGGAGTGCAGTCCACTACCTTCGACCTCTACCTCCCGAAAAAGGGCTCAGTTTTTACTATGATAAGGTCTATGCTAACATAGCTGCTCACAGCATGGATGAGCTGGCCGAAACTTTAAAAATAATGCACGAAGGACACTTCAATTTCCATAATTCCGCCAGCGATTTTTCTAAATGGGTCAAATATATAATAGAGGATAAAATATTGTCAGAAAGAATTAATAATTTAGAGGATAAGAAAATAATGAGGGAGGTTTTAAAGCAAAGGAGTGATGAATTGTGGAAACACTTCGAATAGGTTTCTTTTGTTGGGAGTCTCTACGCTCGGTAAGGATCGGGGGGTTGGCTGCAGCAGCTACCTGCTTAGCCGAGAATCTGGCTAAGGATCATGAGCTTCACTTCTTCACTCTGGGCACTGGAGAAAAGAAAAGTGAAGAGATCGAGAACGTCACCTATCACTACTGCCATCCAGCAGGAGACAGTATCGTGGATTACTGCAAGAATATGGGCATCCTGATGGCACAGGACTGCTCCAAACTGGAGAAAGAGCGCAGTTTCGATATCCTGCATTTCCATGACTGGCATCCCACAGAAGCTCTCCATATACTACAGGACAGGCCCACTGTCTTGACCCTGCACTCCACAGAGTACGGGAGAAACGGTAACGCTTTTGGTGACTGGTGGGAGTTCAAGGAGATCTCCAATAAGGAGTGGTATTCTTCCCTGATATGTAAGAAAGCCACCACAGTATCCAGAACCCTCAAGAGAGAAGTGATGTGGCTGTATAATATTCCAGAGTGGAAGCTGGACGTAGTCCCCAACGGCATACACCCGGAGAAGTATTATATGGACGTTGACCCCGATGAGGTGAAAAAGGAGTACGGCATGGACCCGCAGGACCCTCTGGTATTCTACATGGGAAGGCTGGTCCGCCAGAAGGGGCCGGATATGCTGCTCGACTCCATACCCGGCATATTGAAGGACCACAAGAACGCCAGATTCCTTTTTGCAGGGGATGGAGATATGAGGAGCTATTTGATAGCCAAAGCGAGCACCATGAATGCCGTAAAGTTCCTGGGTTACCTGCCGGACAGAGAGCTGGTCAGATTGTTGAACGCCAGCGACCTGGTAGCAATACCCAGCAGGAACGAGCCCTTTGGACTGGTTTTGCTTGAGGCGTGGAGCGCCAAGAAAGGAGTAGTAGCCACCGAAGTAGGGGGATTATCGGAGAACATAGATAATTTTGAGAACGGGATCAAAGTTTATACCACTCCCCAATCCATCGCATGGGGAATAAACTACGTCATGGATTCCAACTCAGATTCCAAAAAGATGGGGAAAAGAGGAAGAGAAAAAGTGGAGAGGAACTTCAAGTGGAAGAAAATAGCGGACTGCATGGGAAAAACCTACAGCAAAATGGATTACTGATAACTATCTAACTTATAATCTATTTTTCATTTCTATTTTGAATTTAGAGTTTATTTTAGAGTTTATTGGTTAAAGGACTTGGAAAACCAGTGCTCAGGTGGAGGCCTGTTCCACCACATCCTCGTAGGTCTGGAGGAATTTGTTTACGTAGGTCATTCCGGGTGGGATCGTCAGTCCGGGATTGATTCTGGTGCCGATTATGGTGCATCCTTTTCTGATGGTGACGCCGTTGCCTATCACTGAGTTCCTTTCGATGGAGGTCCTGCTGTCGGCGGTGGAGTTTATCAAAACCTTTCTACCTACAATGCTGTCCGAGACGTGAGCGTAGTCTCCGATCCTGGCGGCATCCATGATGGCCGATTTTTCGATGGTCACGTAGTCCCCCAGAATACAGAAGTTGTCTATGTTCGAGTTAAGGATCCTTGAATGGTTTCCGATGCTGGTGTGCCTGCCTATCAGGGCTGCACCCTCTATGGATAATCTACCGTCCGTGTATTTTTTGACTATCTCTTCTCTCCTCTTGTTGGATTCTTCACTGTATCCCTGGACCCAGATATTTCTTTGAGGATATATCCTCTCCTCCAGGATCCTTATATCCAGAGCACCATGGAGTACGGCCTGCATGGCATCCAGGTATCTCTCTGGACTTCCTACATCGTGCCACACGTCCAGCTCATAGCCGTAGACGGGGTATCCATTGTCCACCAGGAAAGGAATAAGGTCGAAACCGAAATCCAGCCTGTTCCTCTCCTTGATTATCCTGCTTATATCTCTGCTCTCTACCACATCTCTCACTTCGGGGGATAATAGGTATATGCCGGCGTTGGCCAGGTTGCTGGGTGCTTCATCGGCTTTAGGCTTCTCCACAAACCTGTTTATCCTCATATTGTTGTCCAGCTCTGCAACACCGTATTCCTCAACCCTATCTACCCTGGATAGAGCAATGCTCATGATCGCATTTTTCTCTTCATGCTGCTTGATGAACTCGTTCAAGTTGATGCTGAAGAGGTTATCTCCCTGTATGACCATTACAGGGTCTTTAATATCGTAATAATCCATGTTGAGCTTGTAGGAGTCAGCACTTCCCAGGTCCTCAAAATTGGGCTGGTGTTTGATGTGCACTCTGGGCTCAACTCCGTATGTAGAAGAAAAACCAATACCTTCCCTATACATGTCGAAAAGGTTGGTGTAATTGGTGAAACCCCTCTCTCCAAAAATATAGTTCTTGACCCCCTGATCTGACAGCATGGCCATAGAAAACTCGATTAAGGGCCTGTTAAGGAATCTCACGCAGGGTTTGGAGATATCCTGAGTAAGAGGTCTTAATCTTTTGGCCTGACCGCCCACAGGAATGAAGCATCTGAGCCTATCAATATCCATATCTAATATGAGCCAGTGTAATGCTTTATAACTTTTGGTTTAATTCAGCAGGTTAGGAAAGCTCGATAATGAGATAAATGCTTTTAATAGTATTGATGTGGGATTAAACGGATATATTTGCTTTTAGTGTCATTATTAATGTTGAGGATCAGGAAGAAGTTTATCTGGTTTGTTAGAGTGCCTTGATAGTTCTTCAAAGCTTTTATACGGTTTTTTGGTACCCGGATTTTATTTGGATTTTATTTGATGCGGGAAAAATGGATATGTCATGAGTAAATTTAAAGTAACCAGCCAGTGAGTTTATAGTTGGCCCCAGTAGGGAGGTAAACTAATGCAGAATAACTCATCAGAGAAAGAAAGCCAGATAGCCCTTTTTACCATGGAAGTAGGAATAGACAGTAAAATACCCACTTATAGTGGTGGCCTGGGAATACTGGCTGGCGACATATTGAGGTCGTGTGCGGATATGAGTATACCTATTCTAGCGGTAACACTGGCCAGCAATGAAGGCTACCTGTATCAAGAAGTGGACGAATCAGGCGAGCAGGAAGAAGGGCCGGAAAGCTGGAGAATGGATGCTTATACTACCCTCATGTCCCCCAAGGTCACCGTTAACATTGAAGGGAGGAAGGTAAGGATACAGGCGTGGAGATACACCATATCGGGCATCAACGGCTTTCAGATTCCGGTCTATTTTCTGGATACCAACGTATTTGAAAACGAGCCTTCCGACAGAAAAATAACCTATAGTCTTTACGGTGGTGACAAGAAATACAGGTTGAAGCAGGAGATCGTGCTGGGGATCGGTGGAGTCCGCATGCTGTATGCCCTGGGGCACAGTGTTAGAAGATACCACATGAATGAGGGCCATTCTGCTCTGGTCGCTATGGAGCTGATGAAGGATATTAAGGAAAGCAATTCCGATATCCCTGAAGAACAGGTCCTGGATATTGTGAGGGATAAGTGTATATTCACCACCCACACACCTGTTTCTGCAGGTCATGACGTCTTCCCCGTCCCCATGGTCAAGGCAGTTCTGGGAGATTATCTGGACGAGCAATTGGAGAGGATATCATCTGGAAACGAGCTGGACATGACCCTGCTGGCATTGAGCCACAGCGAATATATAAATGGGGTGGCCAAGAAGCATGGAGAGGTCTTCAGGACGTTATACCCCGGATATCCTGTCGATTCTATTACTAATGGAGTGCATCACGTTTTTTGGACTTCTCAGCCGTTCCGCAGGTTATATGATAGTTACATTAGCGGGTGGAGAAAGGACCCCTTCGATCTGAGATACGTGGCTTCCATACCACGAACGGAGATACTTACCGCTCATGAAGAAGCCAAAAGAAATCTAATAGACTTCGTGAACTCCAAACACGATGTAGATATGGACTACAATAAACTCACTGTGGGTTTTGCCAGAAGGATTACCAAATACAAGAGACCTG
>CAZQTT010000035.1:0-25561 GCA_964596255.1 uncultured archaeon | reverse complement strand
AATAATTTTTCATCAAATAACATGAATGAGCTCATTGGTTATTGAATTGACTATACTTTAATGTTTTATCGAATGTGATAACTGTAACTATAAGCTCTGCTATGCAGATTAATGGTTCATTTATACTACAGTAAAAAAAATTTAATTCATCAAGGAATTTTGGGCATATTGTGGCTGACTTTGTTTCTGTGTTCAACAGCATGGACAAAAAGAGGTGGAAGGTACTGGATGGTATATTCCACCACATGTGGGATTACGAGTATGTTCCTTCCGAGTTTATTGCCCGTGACTCCAAAATAAGCCCGGAAAAAGTGGAGCAACTGCTCAAGGACCTCAGCGACAAGAAATTGGTCACCAACAAAATGTTGAGCTACTACGGCTCATCCTTCACTTTCATCGGTCTTTCCCTGTATTCTCTATGGAGGCTGGTGGATCATGACGATGTGGAAATGCTGGGGAATGTCATGGGAGAGGGTAAGGAGAGCATCGTCTACAACTGCATATCAAAGTATGGGGAGTCGGTTATCAAGTTCCACCGGATAGGTCATCCCTCTTTCAGAAAGGTTAAGGAGAAAAGAGATTACGGCACCTTCCACTATTCTGTTCTGGGTGTTAGATCGGCAAAAAATGAGTTCGGCGCTCTCAAAAGGCTTTACGGTTTGGTCAAAGTCCCCAGACCTATCGCATGGGAAGGGAATGCAGTGGTGATGGACCTCGTAGACGCTGGGGAGCTCTATAAAGTCAAATTAGAGAATCCTCAAGAAGTGCTTGACCTCATACTGGAAGAAGTAAAGGAGATGTACAGATTGGGAATCGTTCATGGAGATTTAAGCCAGTACAATATTCTGGTTAAGGAGGAGGGCGTGTGGATTATTGATTTCCCCCAATTTATTGAAGCGGATTCAGAGGGAGCCGAAAACTATCTTTTGAGAGACCTCACAAATCTGATTCAATATTTTAGTAGAAGTTATGGTATAGAAAAAGATATTAAGAATGTCCTACAATATATAACTGAAAGTTAAGCTAAAACAGATAACTTGACTTAGTTAGTTGATTACTACCACATCAATTACAAATCCCCCTACCAAATAAATAATACATACTAAAGGTAAAAAATGACCTGCACCTTTGGAGTGGATATAGTTAAAAGGTCTCATGGGAAGGCCAAGTATGCCCTTTTTATTATCCATGGGGAGCAGGAAATCAAGAAAATCGTGTCTAAGGCCAAGCTTTTCCGGCTGGTCAGGCAGTATAACCCTTCTATAGTATCTATAGATAATCTGGTGGAGCTGTTCTCTTCCAAAGAGATGCTGATAAAATTCTTGAAATCCATACCACCCACCACCAAACTGGTTCAAATAGCAGGAAAGCAGAGCCTGCCCTATCTCTCAAAACGCTACGGACTGAGCATTGACATTAAGGACCCCATGGACGAGGCCAGAGCTTCTGCTTACCTGGCAACATATGGAGTGGGAGAAGAGGTCTCTGTTTTCGTAGATAAGACCAGGATTACCGTATCCCGTAACCGCAGCCTGGGTAAAGGCGGATTCAGGCAGAACAAGTACCGCAGGAAGATACATGACTCTGTTAGAGCCGTCTATAAAGAGATCAGGGACGTGCTGGACGAAAAGAATCTGGAATACGTGGAGGAGACAAAGCCGGGTTATGGTGGAATGTCCAAAGGGATACTTTCCATTAACGCTCCCAAGCAAGGTGTACCCATCAACTCCTTCAAGACCAAGGATGTTCAGGTTAAAGTAGAAGCTATGGAAAAAGACAAAATAGAGTTCATACCGCTAAGTAAAACAACCATGCACATCATTGCGGGTATCGACCCGGGAACTACCATAGCAGCATCAATTCTGGATCTGAATGGGAATCTGCTGGGAGTGAGGAGCAAGAAGAACTGGAGCTGGGGAGAAGTAGTGGAGTACATACTCTCTTTCGGCCAGCCCGTTATAGTTGCCACAGACAAGAGTAATGCCCCGGGGTTTGTCTCCAAGTTGAGGGCCAGTTTTAATGCTGTTCTCTACGCACCCAAGGAGGATTTGAGCACTGGGAAGAAAAGGCAGCTTGTTTCCAGTTACAGGTTTCTCAACACCCATGAAAGAGATGCTACTGCAAGTGCAATCGATGCATTCAATTCCTATAAGAACAAGTTATTGAACGTGGAAAAGAAAATGACGCCCGGAATGGACTCCGACGCCATAAAGACTGCAGTAATAAGAGGAATATCCTTAAAGGATGCCTTAAGCGAGAAAAAGATAGAAAAACAGAAAGAAAAGAAACCTGCCCAAGAACAGGTCTCCAGAGAAGAGATAAACAAAAAGGAGAAGGTTATAAAAGAGCTGGAAGATGAAAACGCCATTCTCAGAAATGAGATATCCACCCTCAGGGAAGATGTGGAGAAGCTCCGCGGCAAGCTGACCCATTTCTCCAGAGAGGAGCACCAGAAGGTCAGGAAGGATACTTACGTCCATAACCTTGAGTCCGAGGTTCGAGAGCTGAAAAAAGAGTTAAAACAAAAAGATAACTCCATCGAAGAGCTTAATGAGCAATTACAGCACTTAAAGAAGATGAAAATGCTGGAATTCTTGGGCTGGACCAGTATCAAGGTTCTAAAGAAATTCACCAAAGACGAAATCCACAAGATCGAAAGAGACCTGGGAATAAACGAAGGGGACATTATATACATCGCCGACTCAAGTGGAGGAGGCAGAGTTAGCGCTGAGCATCTGGCCAATAAAGAGGTGAAAGCATTGATTACCAGGAGCAAGGATATGTCTCATTTGGCAGCAACCATCTTTGAAGAAGGGAACATCCCTATAATAGAGCCTGAAGAGCTGGACATAGAAGTTGCAGATGATATTGCTGTTATCAACTACCCCAAATTCGAGGAGATGTACACTAAAAAGCTGACAGAAATAGAGAAGAAAAAAGTGGAAAAATTGGAAAAAATTGTTCTGGACTACAAGAAGGATCGAAGTGCCAATGTGCGTTAATGGTACAATGCATTAGCTTGCGTTAGCGTGCACTGAAATAGCTGACCTCCACTACATCTCCCTGGGTACTTTCCAGTATTCCCGGGTTGTAAATGTTGCGCAGCCTTCCGAAGCCTTTGGGAGTTATTCTCAGTCTTACCACGGTCATCTCGCTCTCTTCTATAAATCTGTCAGATGAAAAGACCATGGAATGGGATAGAGACTCTTTACCATTCACCTCTGCGATAACACCTCTGGTTCCCTTGTCCAGATCGTATTGCTTGCAGGGAGTGAGAAAGATGCAGTTCCCTATTTCAATGCTAAAAGCTGTGGCTACGTTGTGAGTGCTCCTCAGCTCTATAGTCCTTATATCCCTGTTCACTACGTCTTCAAGTATCTTTCTGGAGATTCCGGTAAGTATGTGACACCTCATATTATCACCCAAACATAGGGAATTCTTCTTTGGTAGAAGATTCTTTTTCCTCCTCTGCACGGGTCTGATCCGCCAATTTCTGCATCTGAGCTTCAATATACTCTGCTTCCTCTATAAGCCTCTCAGTATTGACATTTAGTGCAAATATTTTGTTTAAGACTTTTACTATCTCTGCTGCTGCCCTGGGATCTGGATTGGAGCCATAGGTCTCTCCCAGCAATATCAACCCTGGGTACTTCTTCATCACACATTCATTCAAGAGTGAGCCGGCTGCACCGGTAATTGTTCCGGTGGTGAATATTTCCACATTATCCCTTATCTCCTCCAGAAGGTCTTTATTGGTTGCAGCACCAAATACTCTGTTCTTACCCTCAAAGGTAGCAACACCGGCAAGAGAATACAACTTCCTGGCATTGATGTTGGATACCCAGTTTACAATACTAGTTACCAGGTCATAAGCGATCTCCTGGGAGATGGGGACATCTGATTGTACCAGTACAATTCCATTATCGACCATCTGGTAAACCCTGATAGGAGGTACAGCCACTCCATCCATTAACGTAGCAACAGGAGGTAATTTGTCGGATTCTACAAATCCGATTGGCTCCAGCTTATATTCGTTAACAATGTGAGCAGACGCAATGGTTCCCACCAGTCCAACTCCTGGAAAACCCGTTACCACAATAGGGTCTTTGACATCCAGTTTTTCTACTACTACTTCCGTATTGGATTGCGCCATATCATTTTTTTCTCAGATTAACTTATATATCATTTTCTGAGAAGTTACATCCATGAGAGAGTATAAATTTAAACGGGGTTTCAAACCCCATAACGAGAGACTAGAAGAGATGATGGAGAAGCACTTTGACGGTTTTGAGGTAGATGGTGAAGTTTATGTGGCTAAATTTGGAGCTGCCACAGCGAAGATATGGATAGATGACAAGATACTCAAAGTGGAGACTGAGACAGATACCAATGCACCCAATGACGTGGCAGCACAGACTGTCAAGGTTTACAATAAATTTCTGGAAGATTTGACTGGTTACACAGCCAAACAGAGACAAAAGATGATGAAAAAAGATGCTGAAAAGGATGAGTAAATAATAGTGATTTCCTAAATAAAATTGATTATTATTATTAAATAATTTAATACACCAAAAGACTTATATTTTTTTAAAAACAAAATTAATAGTGTGCACGAAATGGGCTATGCTCAATCCCTGTTCCAGCATGTAATGAGAATTGCTGAGGAGAATAATGCTAAAAAGATCCCCCGAATAATCCTTGAAGTAGGTGAACTGCTTTTGATAAATCCCGACCAGCTTGAATTTTGTTTTCAAACCCTAAGTGGTGATTCTATTTTGAGAGATGCTGAATTAGAAATTGAGACTTCAAAACCGCTGGTTCAATGTATTGCATGTGGTAAAAAATACGATCGCGTGACCAGTTATTGTGAGTGTGGTGGTATTGTCTCTGTTGAGGGTGGAAAAGATATGGTAATAAAGAAAGTGGAGATGGAGGTATAATGCACAGAATTGAAGTTGATGCAGAAGTTGATTTAATGGAAGCTAATAAAAAGCTCGCTGGAGAAAACAGAGATTATTTTAAGGGAAAAGGAATCAAGGCCATAAATATAATGGGTGCTACCGGATCAGGTAAGACCCTGCTAATTGAGAAGACGGCCAATTCCCTCAACGGTGTTGCCATGGGTGCCATACTGGGAGATGTTTCAGGTATGTCTGATTACAACCGGGTGGTGAAACACGGCATTAAAGCCGAGTCGGTGAGCACAGGTAAAGAATGTCATCTGGACGCCCATTTTGTGCATCATGCTGTAGAATCCTTTAATGACGTCAATGTGCTCTTCATGGAGAATGTGGGCAACTTGATTTGTCCTGTGGACTTTGACCTTGGCGAAAATTATCGGGTGGTAATGGTCAGCGTAACAGAAGGTGACGATGTGGTGGAGAAGCATTCTGAGATCTTCAGGCTTGCAGATGTAATCATCATCAATAAAGTGGGTCTTGCTGACGCTGTGGAAGCCGACTTGGGTAAGATGGAGAGGGATGCCAGGAACATCAACGCCCGGGCCGTAATCTTAAAAATGGATTTGAGAAAAGATATTGGGTTTAATGAATGGATTGATTGGTTAAGAAATAAGGTGATATAATGTGTCTTGCTATACCAGGAGTCGTGGAAAGTGTAGAGGATCCTTTTGCTATTGTGGATTTTAGCGGAACCAAGAAGAAGGTTAGAATTGATTTAATTGATGACGTGAAGCCCGGGGAATACGTCCTGGTTCACGTTGGTTTTGCCATCGAGAAGATCGATGAGCAGGAAGCCAAAGAGCTGGAAGAAATGTTGAACGAGATACTGGCGCCTCCCGAGGAAGTCCAATGATATCCAAGGACAAAATAAAGAGTGGTATTCAAGAAGTTTCCAACAAGATCAAGCAGGAGATGGAGGGCAGGGAAGAAATAAGGCTGATGCACTTATGTGGCACCCATGAGGATACCGTTACTCGCTACAACCTCAGAAGTTTACTGCCACCCAATTTGAAGCTCCTCTCCGGACCCGGCTGTCCGGTGTGCATAATCCCTGACACCGACTTACAGATGGTGTTCCATCTTATCGGCAAAAAGAACATAATCTTTACAACTTTTGGAGATATGGCAAGGGTCCCTTTCGATAAGAAGTCCCTGTTCTACTATCGCTCAAATGGATATGACATCAGACTGGTCTACAGCATATTCGATGCCCTAGAGATTTCCCAAGAAAGTGAAAGACCCGTGGTCCATTTCGGTATAGGCTTTGAGACCACCATGCCCTCTACGGCACTGGCCGTCCTGGATGAGGTGGAGAATTTCTACGTCTTTTCCTCCCACAGGTTCTTTATACCTGCCATGGAACATCTTCTTTCACTGGGAGAGGCCAATATAAACGGTTTTATCAATCCAGGTCATGTGTCTACTATCGTGGGTATGAAAGCCTATGAGAAGGTGAAAGAAAAATACAATGTCCCTCAGGTCATTGCCGGTTTTGAACCCTACGACGTGATGATCGCCGTTTATCAAATTGTCAAGGCCATGAACAGAGGAGATGATCTCCTGCAGAATGAGTACACCAGGGCAGTGAAGTATGATGGCAATACAAAGGCTCAAGACGTCATGGAACAAGTCTTCGACAGAGAAAATTGGGAGTGGAGAGGTTTGGGTTCCGTTCCTAATTCTGGGGGTGCAATCAGTAAAAATTACGAAGAGTTCGACGCGATGAAAGTCTTTGAAGACTTATTTTCGGACTTCGAACCCAAAGAAGATGCCAAGAAAAGAGCATGCAGATGCGGTGATGTGCTGAGGGGATTGATGACCCCCTCAGAGTGCCCTCTCTTTACCAAGGGCTGCACTCCCAGAGACCCTGTCGGACCGTGCATGGTGAGCTTTGAAGGGACCTGCAATATCTGGGCCAAATACGGTGGTTATCAAATGTAGATAGTTTCAGATAACTTTCAGTTATCTACCCTTTTATTATTTTATCTATTTAGATTATTTTAATTAACATAATAAAATCACATATTAAGCCCGAGGGTGTCAATACAATTAGCTAGAAGCTCTTACACCTACCGAGCCTCGAGGCTCAGGGGAAACCCGCCCCCTCCAGAATCCTCGAGGTTTATTTTATATATTTTAATTTTTATCTTTCTCTATAAATGATATAATGTTATACGGCAAGTTAGAGCATCTCTGAGTATAACCTAATAGAAAAATAAAAATAGATAGATAGAAAAAAGTAAAAAGTAATGGTTACTTGCGGTATAGTTCTCCAATGTCAAAGTCTATTTCATTGTTTATTGTTTCTACAACTTCTCCCAGAACTTCCATAAATTTGCTGTAGGAGTTACCCAGGTTGACCATAGAATCTTTCTCTTTAAGCTTCTCCTGGATGTTGGTCAGCTCATCTACCATTTCTTGATCAATCTCACCGGATTCTTTTTTAGAAATAAGATCCTGTTGTTTATTCTGGAACTCGGAAAGTAATTCTTGAGCCTCAGAATCCTCCTTAAACTTTTCTTCCTTCTCTTTCATCTCTTTATATTCTTCTGTTTCTTTAATCTCAGAAGAGAGATTAACAGCTTTCTCTTTAATCGAATCAGAAACCATAATCGAATCACCTTTTTCTTTCAGACTAACTTACACTTTATTTTAGTTTTTTCCTAACATTTAGCCATACAACCTAACCTTAACCCCAATCTCTCTGAAAAACCCTCTCGCAAAAAAAGTAGAGGGTGAAGGTTTATTTAATGCCCTGAACCGGATCAGAATTCAGTGCAAAGGAAACGAAACCCACTTTTAGTTGATCAGGTGCATACTTGACCTGACCATAATTATTCGATCAATACCAGTGGTCTACCATCCTTTATAGATAATCTGCATTGAATTGGTAGATTAAACAAGTAATGAATAACTACTATCCAGCTGTTCAGGGGCAGTCCATTTCGCCGAACCTGAATTACTTGGTCCTGAATCTTATTTTATGCTTCGGTAGTAAAAAGGCTTTAAGGATCCTCGTATTTAAATTACAGTAAGAACTATCCTTGATTTTGAATAGCAAATATTTATTAAGCTAAAATCTAATATTAGTGGTATTTTGAATAGCAAATATTTATTAAGCTAAAATCTAATATTAGTGGTGGAAATAGTAATAGTTTGTGTGGTGGTGTTATGGTTAAGGGTCTTGATGATGGAACGATGAATGTTATTTGTGCTGAGAAAGTGGGGGGATCCACTGTTTTCGTTGATGAGAGGAACGCTTTCATTGAAATCGATTCCACTGAGCTGGCGAGGAACATGCTTGATAGTGCTGAAGTATCATATATTGTGAAAGGTGATAAGTTCTATGTTCTTGGGGAGGACGCGTTCAGGATCGCGAATGTGTTTGGTTGCAATGTCAGGAGGCCTATGAAGCATGGTGTAATTAGTTCTGAGGAGGGGGAATCGATTCCGGTGATTGAAGTGATCATTAGTGGGCTTATTGGCTCACCGAAGGGGGAGGAGGTTTTATGCATTTCTTCTCCGGCGAACCCTATTGACTCTCCAATAAATGTTCTCTATCATAAGAAGACTGTAGAGGGTTTAGCCCGGAAGTTAGGCTACAACACTCACGTTATAGATGAGGGGTTGGCAGTAATTCATTCAGAATTAAGTGAGAGTTTTACTGGTGTGGGTATAAGCGTTGGCGCTGGCTTAACAAACGTTACTGTAGCTTACATGGCGACACCCATAGTGTCATTCAGCATTTCAAGGGGTGGCGACTGGATTGATGAGCAAGTAGCAGTTGCTACCGGAACAGCGATAGAGAAAGTAACCTCAATAAAAGAGAATTCCTTCTCCCTGGACTCAGAATACGAGATGAGTGGTGTTGAGGGGGCTTTATCCATACACTATGATGCTCTAATAACTTACATCATACAAAACTTAAGAGAAAAGCTCGCAGAAGTTACGCCACCCGATATCGAGTTCCCCATAGCCATCGCCGGAGGCAGCGCCAAAACCAAAGGCTTCGTTAAATTATTCGAAGAAAAACTATCTGAAGAGAAATTCCCCCTAAAAACCACAACCATAAATGTTGCCCACGACCCCATCAACGCTGTCGCCAGAGGCTGTCTAACAGCAGCAGAAACAGAAACCAAAGAACACTAAACCCTTAACCCAACAACACCCACTACCATAACACCAAATCCAGAGACAAAAAAACATGCTCCCAAGATCGTATTCTTTTAGGCTATACGTTTTCAAAGCTCACCATTTTATAAGTTAGTTCCATAAAAGACAAGATCATATGGGAACCAGCTTATAGACCACAGAGGAGACAATGGGAATAGAAAAATTATCGTTCAGGTAGTGCCCTCTTATGGTGGAAATGCTTTCCGCGAGCACCCCACTTAGACAGGAGAAAAATATGGCGTAATAACTCAGTTCAGTAAAAAGAGAGACCACAAGAAGGGTAAGAACTGAGATAGTGAACATCACTGGAAGGGCAATTCGTGAATTATATTGCTTTACCAGACCTGAAATGCCATCTCCCATTATACCATTGGCTATTGCGGCAAAGCAAGCTCCCATGGGGAGCCAGAATGTTATTATAGACATTGCAACTCCGGTGTATAAGTAGGACCCTATTCCTTTCAATTCATGCTCCCTGAGCAGCCAGTGAGGGATGATATCGAATTTGAACTTCCCAACTTCCAGCATGAATGCAAAAATAGTTAAAGTGAGTACTACAAAAAGAGTGTATTCTCTTCCTGCATAAAGGTAAAGAGGTATATAGCCTACCCCAATAAAATGAATTGACTTCCGGGCCAGCTCAAGTTTAAGTGATCGCATGGTCTCTGAGAATTACCTACAGGTTAAAGTACTCCATAATACTTATGCTTCTACCATACTACAATAATAAAAGTAAAGAATGTCGATTATTATTATCTCAGTTTCGCTCCAGGTTGCACATCTTTATCTGGATGGATCAAGATGGGCTTTCCATTAACGTCGGCAGCGAGTACCATACCCTGGCTTTCCACGCCCATCAATTTGGCCGGCTTCATATTGACCAGAACGGGGACCAGCTTCCCTTCCACTTCTTCAGGGGAATAGTCTTCTGCGATCCCTGCCACCATTTGCCTTACTTCACCCCCAATATCCACTTCCAGTCTCAACAACTTCTTGCTCTTCTTGACGTTTTCAGCTTTGGTGATCTTCCCTATCCTCAAATCCATCTTCTTGAGGTCTTCTATATCAACTTCGGATGTCTCTTCCGCTCCCATTTCCGTTTCACCACCTTCTGCTTTTTTAATTCTTTCCAGCATGTTCTTCTCCATGCTCTCAATGGTCTCATCATCGATCTTCTCGAAGGGAACCTGGGGCTTCTGCAGGCTGACCTTTCCTGCCAGCTGTAAAGCGTCCTCCAACTGCACATTCTCCAGATCCAATCCCATGTACTCTCCCATCTTGAAGATATTCCTGGGGGCAACGGGGTATGAAAAGACCAACAGAGCCCTGGCGATCTGCAGGCAGGATGCTATGGTCTTTTCGCACACTTCTTTATCGGTCTTTATCAGCTCCCACGGCCTGTTGTTCTGGAAGTAGTTGTTGCCGAAAGTTGCCAGCTCCATGAAGGAGTCGGTAGCAATCTTGAGCTCCCATTCCTTTACCGCACTGGTCAGCTTCTCCTCTGTCTCTTTTATCTTTTGAGTTACCTCTGGGTCAACCTTATCTTCATTGACTTCGATCTCTCCGAAGTTCTTCCAGGCAAAGAACATAACCCTATACAGAAAGTTGCCCAGCGTGGCAATCAACTCATTATTTATCTTTTCTTTGAACAGCTCCCATGAGAAGTTGAGGTCCTTCTGGTGGGAAGTGTAATTCACCAGATAGTATCTGAGGAAATCAGTGGTGAAACCTGAATTGAGGTAGTCCTCTTCCACCCACACCACATATCCCCGACTTTTGGAGAGTTTCTTCCCCTCTACTTTTATCATCCCGCTGGCGACCACTCCGTGAGGTAGGGAGTAGCCGGAAGCGTTGAGCATGGCCGGCCAGAATATGCAGTGGTGATATACGATGTCCAGCCCTATGAAGTGAATTATTTCCCCGTTATTGAACCAGATGTCCTTCCAGTCCTTACCCAGCTTCTCACAGGCCTGCTTGGTAAAGGTAATGTATCCGATGGGCGCATCCACCCACACATAGACCACCAGGTCTTCTCCAGGGAACTTAACCCCCCAGTCCAGATTTCTGGTTATGCACCAGTCCTTAAGCTCTCCTCTGATCCATTCCCTGGCGTAGTTGAGGGCGTTCTCTGTACCCCTGACTTTTTTTAGGTAATCCTGCAAGAACTCCTTGAATCGGGAGAGCTGGAAGAAGTAGTGCCTCTGTTTCTGGTATATGGCACCACTCCCACACACCTTACATGTGGGAGTTTGAATCTCTCCTGGCTCCAGATACCTTCCGCAACCCTGATCGCACTCATCTCCACGACCAGTCTCACCACAATAGGGGCATATTCCCTCAACGTACCTGTCGGGGAGAAATCTCTGACACACCGGACAGTAAGCCAGCTCAATTTCCTGAGTATAGATATAGCCGTTATCTATTATTCTCTGCACCAGGTCCTGGGTTCTCTCGTGGTGGGGCTGGCTGTCCGTCTTCCCATAATAATCGAATTCTACATCCAAATCCTTGAATATTTTCTCAAAATGCGCATGATATTTATTCACCAGATCTCTGGGAGTTACCCCCTCGTTCTCCGCGTTTATCACTATGGGAGTTCCATGGCAATCGCTCCCGCAAACGAACACCACATCCTCTCCCATCATCCTGAGGTAGCGAACGTAAATGTCAGCGGGGATATATGTCCTCAGATGCCCGATATGGGCTTTGCCATTGGTATAGGGTAGGCCACAAGTAACAAGCTTCAAGTGATCACCTCAAATCCTCGAATTATTATTCTACCATCTATCAATATCATTTACTCAATCCAGTTTTCCTTTGGTGCTCTTTACTTCGTCATCAATAATCTGAACTGCTTTCTTCAGGGCAATCCCAAAGGCTTTGAACCCGGCTTCCATCATGTGGTGGGGGTTCTTGCCCTTCACGTAAAGGTAAACATTCAATCCGGAGTACCTGCACAGGGTATCGAAGAAGTGATAAAAGTTCTCTCCTTTAAAGCTGTCCATGTTCCCTATTTTCCCCTCATAGTTGAAGACTCCTCTGCCACTTATGTCCACGGCGCAGGTAGAAATGCTCTCATCCATGGGGACCATTGCATCTCCGAATCTCGTTATTCCTTTTTTATCTCTTAGAGCCTCTTTTAGAGCTTCTCCAAGAGTTATTGCCGTATCCTCAACCGTGTGGTGCTCATCAACCTCTATATCTCCTTTAGCAGATAGGTTGAGTCCAATACCGGAATGTTTGGAGAAGCTTTCCAGCATGTGATTGAAGAATGGTATACCTGTTTCGATCTTATATTCGGGGGATTCAAGGTCTATATCTGCCCTGACCTCCACCTCAGCCGTTTTTCTTTCAGACGTTCCTTTTCTCATCTCTATCTCCACACCTCGATTATTTTTAACATTGCTTTAACCTCGATTATTGATTATTTGGATTAAGTTTTATTCTTCAACATCGATCAGATCATCAAATTCAAGCTTTTTAGTATATAATGCTGAACCGATAACCACTCCTGCCACTCCAGTATTTTTAACATTTATCACATCCTCCCTGGTGGTTATTCCTCCCGCAACGTATATGGGAGATGTTGTGGACTGGACCAGGTTGTGGATCTTATCCAGGATTATTCCTCCCATCAAACCTTCCACATCAACGTTAGTATACAAGAAGGATATATCCAGGTCCTTGTACTCTTCTGCCAGCTCATAGGGAGTGTATATGGTATCTTCAGTCCATCCCTTCACCACAACTTTATCCATTTTGGCGTCCACAGCCACCATGATCTTGTCCGGGAATTCCTGGGCGAGCCGCTTGACCTCGTCCATGTTCTCCACGGCCATGGTCCCTACAATGACTCTGTCTATCCCCATGGAGACAAGCCTCTCTATAAGCTCTCTACTTCTTATTCCCCCACCGATCTGCATCTCACAGGACACATTCTTTCTGATTTCCCCGATTATATCTTCATGTACCAGCTTCCCCCCGAATGCCCCACTTAAATCGATTATATGCAGAGCTCGAGCCTTCTCGGCCCACATTAGAGCAATGTCAACGGGGCGCTCCAGGGAGACTATCACGTCATCTTCCTTACCCTGTCTCAACTGAACGCATTTACCATCCTTGAGGTCAACAGCAGGTATAACTTTGAACATCTTGCTGCTTTTTTACTTCCACTTTATAAATAATTTAAGCCTATTTACTGGTCAAGAGATGAGAAAGGTTAGAAAGGTGAAAAAATGGGACTGCTATATGGGAAGAGAACTGCATTGGGGATAATGCATACAGAAGAAAACATAAGATTAAGATTAAGATCATGAAACAAAAGTTAAAAAGTTTAAAGAGTGTTATCTACTTTTTTTAATCAAAATCAGGGCTGCTGTCAATCCTATAATAGTGAATATGACTTCAAATCCGGGCATGGACCCTTTGATGGATAATGTTACCTTTTCTTCCTGCACGTGGTCTCCGCTCACAGCCTTTAGAATTCCGTCCGCAGTTACTCCCACAGGAACATTGGACGGTACCTTAACCGTGTACTCGAACTCTTTTGGGTATGGAGGATACTGTGTGCCCAAGTCATGCTTTTTGCTGTAGATCAGCGATTCTATCTTAAGTGACAGGTCAATTGGCTCCTCGAACCCTTCTTGAGCGTCGATACGCATTTTGTATTTAATGCTATCCCCAGGATTTACACTGGCCTTTTTTGGCTCTATTGTAATGGAAAAGGGAGCACTTTCAGGAGTTTCTAATGAAGAAATCCCTTCAGGTTCCCATGTCCACCTAATTTTATCGTATGAAAAGCTGACTTCTTCAAATCTTTTACCGATACTGCTATCGTTCGATGAGAAGGGTTTAATAGAGACTACTAGAGCGTTTTCCAACTTAACAGTGTAATAATGCTCTTCAGCTCCTGAGGGAGTCACTCTGTAAAATCTGAGCTCTACTTCCGAGAGCCTTTCTCCCGTACTGAGTGCCTTTTGAAGCAAAGGAGTCGCCTTATCATATTCTTTTACTACCTTGAGAGGCCCATTCACCTGCCTTCCTGTTGGTCTGCCCTGCTCGTCAGTGGGCACTCTTACCTCTTGCTCCATAGCATAGATCTTGATAGCTCCCTCCTTCCCTGCCTCAGTGGTCGAGCCCTCAATATCACCCTGAACATCCCCAGTTACCCACATGTAAGCTGGTTGAGAAGCAGAGACTATGGTCAGTGAAGAAACAGTGGCAAAGAAAGCTATTAATGTGACTAAGAGTCTAATCCCATTGATAGTTGAATTGTTCTTTCTCACCCTATCACACTACTCATTTAGGAGATCTGTTCACACATTGCCAGCAGCAGAGTTACGGAAGGACACGACTAGAATCCTGGCTCTCTATTCCTTCAGGCTCCCAGGTCCACGTTATTTTATCGTAGACAAAAGAGACGTCTTCCATATACCCCAATTCTCCGCTTCCTTCTTCATTAGCATTGGAGAACCGGCTATTTATGGAGATAATCATAGCATCTTTTAGCTTGACAGTATAGTAATGCTCTTCAGCTCCTGAGGAAGTTGTCCTGAAAAATCTCAGTTCTATATCCGAAAGCCGTTCTCCTGTACTCAATGCCTGATGCAATAAAGGACTTGCCTTGTCCAACTCTTTTGTAATAGTCAAGGGTCCATGAACACGGGTTCCCGTTGGCGCGCCCCGATCATCAGTAGGTATACTTACCTTATGCTCCATAGCATAGACCTTGACAGCTCCCTCTATACCACCTATAGTGACCGAGCCCTCAATATCACCCTGATTTTGTCCTGTTACCCACATGTACGCCGGGGATGGTGCAGCAACTGTTCCCGGAAAAAGCATCAAAATCAATAATGCGAAAGCAAAAATCCCTATCCAACTCTTGGTTCTTTCCATTATAAAACACTCCAAACTTTTAAAAAAATTTTATACTTTTTACCTTATAAACTTAACGATTTTCACTAATTGGTCTCCCTTTGTTTTCAACACAGACTAAAATTTTTAGAATACTGAAAAGTGGCTATTTACAACCCGAAAAGATTTTATGAGTTGGTATTGAGAGCTGACCGGTAAGATAACTTGAACAGCTCTTTTCAAACTTATATTTTTCTCTTATTTTTATAATTAACTATAAGTTTAGGCCATCCGAAAATTTAAATATCCAGAACCCCCAGTAGATATCATGAAGATAGCAGCATCAACCAATAATGGTGGAATGGATGACACAGTAACAGAGATGTTCGGCAGGACAGGTAGTTTCACTATCGTGGAAGTTAACGGCAATGAGACCGGTTCTGTTGAAGTGGTAAAACACATGGGAGCACGAGGAGGTGGAGCAGGAATCGTCGCCGCTCAGACTCTGGCAGACAAAGACGTGGACATACTGCTTACCGGTAGAGTTGGACCCAATGCTATGGAAGCTTTGAGCTCGTCAAAAATAAAGATCTTTAAGGCTTCAGGAATGAAAGTAGAAGAAGCAGTAAATAAACTCCTCCAAAACGAGCTTCAAGAGATTAAGAATGCTCAGGGTAGAGGCCGGGGCATGGGAAGAGGCAGAGGAGGATTTTAATTTTATTCTAATGAAAAAATGAGAATAGCAATTGCCTCTGGTAAAGGCGGCACGGGTAAAACTACTGTGTCCGCAAACCTCGCCTACTTTAAAGATTTAGACCTCCTTGACCTGGATGTGGAGGAGCCCAACGATTATATCTTCTTTACTGACTCTGAAGTTGAAATTGCTGGTGAGCCTGTATACAGGCCTGTTCCTCAGGTTATAGAGGACAAATGCACTCACTGCGGTGTTTGTAAGGATGTTTGCGAGTTCAACGCCATAATCGTTCTGGAAGACTCTGTAATGATATTCCCTCAGATCTGCCACAGCTGCGGTGCCTGCAGCTATTTCTGTCCCGAAGAAGCAATAGTAGAAACAAATAGAGAATTAGGAAAGATCGTCAATCTCAAAGGAGAAGCAGCCAAACATTCCATCGACTTGACATACGGATCTCTTACCATTGGGGAAGCGTCGCCAGTCCCACTTATAAAAGAGGTAAAGAAAAAAGCCACAAAGAACGTTATTCTCGACTGCCCACCCGGCACTTCCTGCTCTATGGTTGAGGGAGTTATAGACTCGGATTTTGTGATACTGGTGGCAGAACCCACCCCCTTCGGTTATCACAACATGAAGATCTCCATTGAAGTGCTCCACAATCTGAACAAAAAATTCGGTATAGTGCTCAACAAATATGAAGAGGACTGGAGCTATCGAGAGGTAGAGGACTTATGCAGCAAGGAGAACATACCCATTCTGGGTAAAATACCGTTCTCCAGGGACATTGCCACAAAATACTCTCAAGGAGAACTACTATACGAGTACGGAGAAGTTTTTGAAAATATATACAGTAATGTGATGTCCTATGAATGATCTGAGGCAGTTAACTGTGATCAGCGGTAAGGGAGGGACTGGTAAAACAACCATCACCGCCATGCTCTCCTATCTGGCTCAGGATGCCGTTATTGCAGATGGAGATGTGGACGCTCCCAATCTTCATCTTCTGCTTAACCCTGAAGTGCTGGAAGAAATCCCTTTTTACGGCATGAAGAAGGCCCATATAGATAACGACGTGTGTACGGAATGTGACTTATGCTATGACCTGTGTAGATTCGATGCCATCTACGTGAACGAAGGTTATCATGTAGATGAGATAAAGTGCGAGGGCTGCGCTGTCTGTTACAATGCATGCCCAGTTGAAGCGGTCCAATTGACCACCCCTCAACTCGGAAAGATTTTCTCTTCAAGCACTAATTACGGCAGAATGGTCCACGCCACACTAAACCCGGGTGAAGAGAATTCTGGAAAACTGGTCTCTGAGGTGAGGGAAAAGGCAAGGGATGTGGCAAAAGAAATTGGTGTCGATCTCTTGATTCTGGATGGTGCTCCCGGTATCGGATGTCAGGTAATTGCCTCTCTCAGCATGTCCACCATGGCCTTGATAGTAACAGAGCCTACCGTCTCTGGATTGAAAGATGCTCACAGAGTCCACGAGCTTACCAAATACTTTGGGATTATGAGCGGAATTGTAATAAACAGATATGATCTGAACGAAGATATGGCAGACAGGATTGAGAAATACTGTGCAGATAATGATATAGAATTCATGGGGAAGATACCCTTCGATTCCCATCTCCACTCCCAGATCTCCCATCTGGAATTCCCCTTTAAGGGGGAGGCAGCCAATAAAATGGAAAGGCTATGGAAGAGAATTGAGCCTATTCTAAGATAAACTAAGTAACCTGTTCTAATACCTCTCCAATGAGGCTTGAAGTGTGGTAAAGTTTTATAAGGCTTAAAAAGTTAAATAGGATGACTTCATTTAAATAGTGAAAAAAGTTTCTTTATCTATTTCAAAATTCAAGGTTGAGATTGGTGATAAAAGATGGATACCAGAATAAAGTTGATAGCAATAATCTCCATAATACTGCTGATAAGTGGTGCAGCAGTTGCTCAACAGCAAGCCAATGGCGCGGCTGGAGGTCCGGACACCGGTAAGGAGAAAAAATCAGAGAAAAAACAAGATAATGACAGCAAAAATGAGGCATTTCAAGAGCCTCAACCTCAAGAAACAAAAGATACTGGCAAACCTGCAAAACCCGATGACAAGGCAAAAAAAGGATCCAATGCTGATCAAGAAAACGGAGAAGATAAAGAAAATAGAGAAAATAATGTGCCCCAAAAGGATAATGTTAATGGCAAAGGTGAAACTGCAAAAGAGAAGGTAAAACAGAAAATAAAAGAGAAGATAGAAGAGCACGTTCAGGGCAAGGGAGAAGAGCAATCGAATAAAGTTAGAGGGAATGTCAAGGAGAAACTGGAGGAGAAGATCCATCACGCCAGAAACGCATCAGAAAAAGCCAAACAGCAGTACGCGGAGGCAAAACAGAAATACACGAAGACAAAGCAAGAGGGAAAACCCCATCTTGGCCATGCTCAGGTAATGATGCAGGCAGGTACCGGATACATGGAGGCATGGCTGGAGAGAATCGAGTTGCAGGTGCTTGATGCCAGCAACATGGACGATAACAGAAGATTGGCCATACTGGATAAAATTGAAGAGTACAGGAACGAGACCAGGGAAAAAAAGGAGATGATCAACAATACCACCAGCATCCAGGAACTTAGAGGGCTGGGGAAAGGTCTGAATAACTACTGGGACGAGGTAGAAGTATTCATAAAATCTGTTGGATATCAGATTGCCGCTGCTAAATTGGATAATCTAGTTGGGAATGCCAGAGGCGTGGAAGTGAGGATGGCGGAAAAAATAGCGGAAATGGATGCCGCAGATGCCGATACATCAAAGCTAAAAAAACTTCTTAATGAGTATCAGGAGAAGGTAAATGCAGCTAAAGAGAGTATACAAAAAGCACAGGGCATCCTTTTCAATGCCACCACCATAGAAGAGCTAATAGATGGCCGTAACCTGGTTAAAGAGGCAACAAACCAGATTAAACAGGCATTCAAGGATATTCAACTGATGGCAACCGAGTACCAGAAGAACTTGAAATTCTTCGGGAACGAGACAGGAGAGGTCTTCGCCACAGGTGATGGAACTGCCAACGTGAGTGTCTCCGGAATAGTTGTTGCCAAAGGATATGGGAGCATTAACGTTACTGAGGGTTCATTGACCTCTGCAACCGATTTTGGAGATAAAATAACCGGCAACAGCTCTCAGATGAGTGGTAAAGGAGTTTACGTGGTCAGAGGAGATAACGTCTCGGTAAACCTGAGCGGAGAAGATATTTACCTGTTTACCAAAGGACAGGGATCAGTAAATTTGGCAGGTAACTGGAGCTATAAAATAAAAGAACTTCCTGATTCAGAGATGGTGTTCAACGAGACAACTAGCGAAACCCTCACCTTTGGAGGATTAATATGAAAGCAAGGCTTTTTATAATACTGGTCCTGGTCACTTCAATGCTTGCAGGCTGTACGCAGACCCAGCAGCAAAAAGATATTCCTCAGCCTTCTGAACCGAATGAAGAGGTTACTGCTGCTCCCTATGAAACAGCGAATACTACAGAGAACAGAACAGGGCAGATAAAAGAGGAATCTGTTGGAGATGTGGATAATCTGGAGAGCAACATTTCCGAGGTGGAGAACCTCATTAATGACCTGGAGGGGACTGATGAAATAAACTTCAGTATCTGATGAACTATTCTACAATTAAAATCTATTTTTTATTTTACTTTAATATAAATAATCTGGAACCGCTGACTGTAGCAAAGCTTGGCATCCCATCCCTTCCCTTAATGCACTTTTCTTTTCCATATGGCTTGTAGTACACTGTAGATGTGTCAAAGAGAGTTAGCCAAATTTGTTGGGGTCAGTCTTTGACTGATAATTTCTCAATGCAGTTGAGCAAGCAAATTTATTAGCTTTGCTAACCAAATACTGAACAAAGAGGAGTATCTCGTTTGAGGGTCGAGGTTTCTGAGCTTCTGAAGCTCTGTCATGTCTCTGAAGGTGATCTTGAGTTTTAACTTTAGTTTAACCTTCAATTAAATTATAAACAGTATCTCGTTGCTTGGGGACCCTTCCGGCTCTCTCTATCACCTGTTTGATCTCCTCAGTTGTCAGAAATTCCCCCGAAGTTGAACCAGCACTTTTAGAGATGTTCTCTTCTATCAGAGTGCCCCCGATATCGTTTGCTCCGGCATATAGTGCTGCCTGGACCATTTTTGTCCCCATCTTGACCCATGATGCCTGTATATTGATTATTTCAGGAAAAAGGACCATCCTGGATACCGCAATCACCAGAAGGTCTTCAAAGCCGTTGCTGCCTTTGGCAATCTTCCCCAGCTCATTGTTCTTCCACATGAACGGTAAGGGGATGAATTCCGTGAAGCCGCCTGTCCTCTCCTGGATCTCCCTGATAGTGTTGAGGTGATTTATCCTATGCTCCCAGCCCTCTATATGACCGTAAAGCATGGTTGCAGTGGTTGTAATTCCTTCCTGGTGAGCCTGCTCTATAATATCCACCCATTGAGAAGTGTTCAGCTTTTGAGGGCAGATCTTACCTCTGATATCATCTTCAAGAATTTCTGCAGCGGTTCCAGGCATAGAGTTCAGGCCTGCTGTCTTTAACTCCTTCAACACTTCTTTACAGGTCATTTCGCTATTGTTTGAGGCGTGAAGGATTTCCATGGGGGAAAAAGCGTGGATATGAATATCTTCCGAAACTTCTCTTACAGCGTTGATTAACGAGATATAAAAGTCTGTGTCTGCCCGTGGGATTAAACCACCCTGAATGCAAATTTCGGAGCATCCATAATCAACTGCCCCCCGGACTTTCTCCTTAATTTCTTCCACAGTTAGCTGGAATTTTTCTCTGTTGCTGAAAGAACAGAACTTGCATCTATTTATGCAAATATCGGTATAATTTATATTTCTGTTGATAACAAAAGTTACCTGATCTCCAATTAGCTCTCTTCTCAACTGGTCAGCACTCCTGAGTACCTCATAAGGATTTTCCAAAAGCTTCAAGTATTGTTGCAACACCTGTAGCCCTCCTCATTAGATAAAGAATTGACAAGATTGCTTATCTCTTTACTGTACCATCCCTTTGCGATATACTGAGGATAAATCGGCAATCTCTCTCTCAAAACGAACTCATGGTCCATGGAACTCTCAATTTGCTCAATAGGAGGGAATTTATGCTCTGGATTTATGTAATCTGCTTCAGAGATCCCACCTATATCTCTCGCCCCCGCTCTGATGAGCGAAGAGATACTTCCTACTAGGTTGGGGGGTATTTGAAGGGTTATAGCTTCATCTAAGATTTCTCTGGCCTCTCTCACCACCTCACCCATCTCAGAGGTAGTAGGAGGTGAATGTGAACTCATTTCAGTTCCTTTTTTGGGCTTAAAATTCTGTATAATAACTTCTTGAATATGACCGTAGTTCTGGTGGAGTTCGTTTATAACCTCCAAGCTGTAAAGCCTATCTTCGGGTTTTTCGCCGATACCGATAAGAAGGCCAGTAGTGAAGGGGATGGATTCTCTGCCAGCCTGTCTGATAGTTTCGATCCTGACTTCCGGTTTCTTTCCCGGGCTTTCAGAGTGGCAATCCAGCTCTACCGCCTGCTCCAGCATCAAACCCAGACTGGCATTAAATGGTTTTAATTTTTTGATTTCTTCTTTTGTGAGTATGCCTGCGTTGGTGTGAGGAAGGAAGCCCATAGAGATGGCCATCTTGTTCATCTCAACAATATAGCTAACAAAGTCCCTGAACCCCAGCTCATCTAATTTGTTCAATACCTCCCAGTGGACTTCGGGTTTTTCTCCAAAGGTAAACAGAGCTTCGCTGGCAACTTCTGCCGACTCCAGCATCTCCCTGACTTCCTTTTGGTTGAGCAAGAAAGGGTTTGAGGAGCGGAAACCACAATATGCACACCTGTTTCTACAGGCATTTGTTAAGGGAATAAAGATATTTCTCGAATACGTTACTGTATCCACAGTGGCTGTTATCAAATACAAATTTATAAATTTTGCTGACTGCTACCGACAGCATCACGTTTTCAGTAAAATAATTAAATCATAGCTACCATGTCCCTCCAATGTCTTTCAAGTGCATAGTGACCAACTGGGACTACATGGATTCTCTGTGCGAAAAAGTGGTAGAAGGTATACGAGAGGATGGATTCGAGCCCCATTACATTGTCGCTCTTGCCAAAGGCGGATGGTTTGCAGGCAGGATCATCAGTGATCTGCTGGGTCTGGAGAACCTCATAAGCATGGGTATTGAGCACTACTCCGGGATCACTGAAAAAGACGTAAAGGTAGAGACACTAGACCGCACCCTTGAAGGTAAAAACGTCCTCATTGTTGACGACATATCCAACACCGGAGAGAGCTTAAATAGAGCTTATGAGCAAATAAAGAGCTTAAACGGAGTACCCAAGACTGCTGTTCTTCAGCTGATGTACACTTCTTCCTTTACACCAGACTATTTTGGAGAGTATCTCACAGAAGATGCGTGGATGATCTTTCCCTGGAACTTTTTTGAAGATATGACAGATATAATCAAAAAGCTGATGGAGAACCAAGGGGGGAGCTGGAGTGAGTGGGATATAAAACAGGCCCTGTATAAAGAGTATGGGATCGATCCCATATACTTGGAAATTACCAGACCCAAGAAGCTTTTCGCAGCATTGAGAGAGATGGAGTGGAGAGGAATCATTAAGGGAGATTTCTTTGAAGAGGAAATAACCTGGAGGTTAAATAATGAGTGAAGCTAAAATCGCTATAATTGGTGGAACCGGCGTGTATGATCAGGATGCTTTTGAGAACGTGAAAGAAGTTGATGTAGATACTCCTTTCGGCAAACCCGCCGATTCGATACTTTTGGGTGATTTTGAGGGCAAAAAAGTGGCATTTCTACCCAGACATGAGAGAAACCATAGCTATTCGCCCACCATGGTCCCCTATAGAGCCAACATTTTTGCTCTGAAGAAGTTAGGAGTGGAAAGGATAATCAGTGTGGCTGCTGCCGGCTCTTTGCGGGAAGAGATCCACCCTCTGGACATAGTGATACCTTCCCAGTTATTTGACCATACCAAAATGAGGAAGAATACCTTTTTTGAGGATATAGTGGTTCATGCAGGAATGGCAGAACCTTTTTGCCCTCAATTACTGTCCGTAACAGAAGAGGTGACCGAGGAGCTGGGATACAGCTATCATTCCGGCAAAACGTACATCTGCATGGAGGGGCCTCAGTTCTCCACCAAGGCGGAATCATTTGTTTATCGTCAATTGGGGTTCGACATAATTGGGATGACCGCAAGTCCTGAAGCAAAGCTGGCCAGAGAGGCTGAGATATGCTACATTACGATCGCCACCGTAACAGATTACGATGTGTGGAAGGAACACCATGTTGATGTGGCCACTGTGGTGGAGAATGCCGGTAAAAATGAGGAGAAAGTGAGAAATATATTGAGGAGGTTAATTCCGGCCATTCCAGAAGATAGGGATTGTGAATGTGATAGCTCTCTCCAGTATGCCATAATCACCAGACCTTCAGAGGTTAGCGCTGAAGTGAGGGAGAAACTGGACATCTTGATAGGTAAATATATCTAACCTAACTTGTTTTATATCTAATCTAACTTATTTTTTGCAACAAGAACATAAAGATTAAATAACGTTTTATGAGAGAATTTATTGAGCACGGAGGTGTATTAAATTGGATAATTTCGGAAGGAGGCCTCCTGTGGAGGTCGGAGACGTAGTAAATGTAAAGATCGAGGCTATCGGGAGTGGCGGAGATGGTATAGCCAAAGTAGATGGTTTTGTTGTTTTTGTTCCCGGTGCCAGAGTGGATGACGAGGTCTCGATAAGAGTTAACAGAGTTCTCAAGAAGTATGCTTTTGCTGAAGTAGTAGAATAAATAATTGACGTAGAATAGCCAGGTAGAGTAGTTGACTTAGGTTAGATTAAAGTTCTTCCAATTCTTTAATCAATAATTAATTTTTAACACTTGAAAACTATTTTCAAAGCTTGGAAATCAGTTGAGACATCTTATCTACTCTGTGAGCAACTTCTTCCACATCTTTTCTCATATTCTCAATTAGCTTCTGTTGGTCTCCCTTTAAAACTGCTCCATACTGAGTAGGTTCTATCATTCCTGACTGCTCCAAAACTCTTAAGGAGTACCTTATTTTATGCCGGGGGAGGTTCATTAGTTCTGCGAGTTTGAAAATACCGATAGGCTGATTTTCACCCACTATCTGTAAGACCTCAAGATGCCTGAGAGCTATTTCAGATTCGTGATTTAATTTTTTCAGCACCATGTCATACCTTCACTAACTCAATATAAAATATTTATTGAATGTTATCCTTTTTTTGGTGTTAAAAAAGTGAAATGCATTTTTAAGGATTAATCTTCTCAGTCCAAATAGTATAAATCATTGAATCAGGAGATGCAATTAACCCTACAGGACCAGTTATCTCGTTAAGATAATAAACCCCACTTTAATAGAAATATTATTTGTCTGTAATGACCAGCTCATCTGTGAAGTTCCTTTTCATCCACTTCCAGCAAGGATAGAAGTATATTTCCCCTCAAGGTCATTTCAAAATAGTTTTTATCCGGCTCCAGAACAGCAAATTTCTTGGGAACAGGTATGCAGAGTGGGTCACGTGGTGAATAACTGTACTGGTTGTCTGTATCAACAACGATGCTTGCCTTTTCTGGTTCATCCCTGTTGGCAAGCACAAAAACGTCCTTATCCCTGTTTCTGGCCACAAAGCCCATAAAGTTCCTTATATCATAATAGGAAAAAAGTGACGATAATCTTGTTTCTGCCAATCTCATAAGGTGAAGTGGGATACATATTTCTCCCTTGCTCCCTTCAAGGTGAGTGTTGGGAATGACGTTTTCAATGTCCAAAATATCTTCCATTCGCTCAGCTTTAGTAGGGCTGTAATATAAATTTTTTTCTTTGTCCATTAAAGACCGTTAGCACTCATCATTTCCCTAATATTTAGCTAATAACTATTATTTTGTTATACAATAATTAATTACCATTCCTTATTTAGAAAAGCAAAATTTCAAAAATATTATTAAGTGAACTCAAGTGCTTCGGTAGGAGTAGCCTTGAGAACCGGTCATTCGATATTGATAATGGTTGCACTGTTCACAATGGGGCTGGTAGTTCTACCTACCACTGTATCTCTTCTGTCTGGCCAGCACTCCTTCTATGAAGTCAATGAAGGATATGAAAGCAGATGCATAAAATGCCATGCCGACATTTATGAAGAACTCAGGAGTGGCTCCAACCATTCAACAATTGACAGTAACAACGGCTTCAGTGGAGAAGAATGTCTAGGCTGTCACCGGGCCAACGTGAGCACGACCTATGCGAACGCCACCAGGAACCAGCCGGGCGGGGAAGCACACGCAGCCACCATAACTGACTGTGGATACTGCCACTTTGATAAGGATAACAACTTTAATGCTCCAGTGGCAGGAGGATTCGGCTTATCCAATGTGGAGCCGGATACCGGAATATACGCCTCACATTACAGTTTTGTTATCCAGTCCAGAGAAGGCGACATGGCCTCAAACCACAGCGAAAGCTGTATTGCCTGCCATACGAACTGTGCAGTAGAAATCAATTTCAATGTGAGCGTGAGGTCAAAAGTATCAGTAACAAACACCAATGATGGTTGGGAGATCCAGTCTATTCAAGCCGTTAGCTTTGACAACTACACCGAAGAGAAAGGCTGAGGATTATACACATATCACAAAAACGTAAACCATCAACGTTTAACATTAATATTAACATTAACGTTTAACATTAAAGCCAACCAATTATCCTTTTGGAGTGCACCCCAAATTTCGGACACATAGCTAAGTTAATATAATAATAGCAAAA
>CAZQTT010000034.1:0-25638 GCA_964596255.1 uncultured archaeon | reverse complement strand
TGAAGCAAAACAGCATTCCCATACTCCTTTACAGCAACGTTCTTCTCCTTCTTCTCCACCAACCCACCCTTAGTCAGCTTTCCCATGTAAATAGACTTCTTTCTTCTCTTCTTCGATTTCTTATCCCAGTAAGTGGTCGACCTGTAAACATAGTAACTATTAGCCTGCTTCTTTATCTCAATACCCCTCTCTCCATTCTCCCTCTGCTTCTTAACCCAATCCTTAACCCAATCCTCCATGTATTCCATATAGGGAATAACATATATAAATAGTTTTCTGTCCAACACGAGCTTTAATTAAGAAATCAAGAGATATAACAGTATCCCCCTAAAAGTTAACCCCTAAAATTGGAAGAGTTAAGGTTAAATATGTTTTTCGGTGCTCGGTCCTCAAAAATACCATGTATCGGGCACTTGAGGTCTCTTAAAATTATAGTTCGAGTCTGGTCTATCCCTACCGGCAATGAAACTTAAAAAGTCCTTTAGAGCCAATTTGTTCTCAATATTATTGTCGAGCACAGTGCTTATATCCTCCAGATCTACCTCATTAGAATCGACTTCCCGCCCGTAAGTCCACAGAAGGTCATCCAGCACATCCGGACCCAGGCCTGATGCTCTGGAAACCAACTCGAATGCCTCTTGAGTAGCCTTTCTGAGCTGCATGACCTCACTATCGCTCAATAACTCTCCCTCAAACAGCTTATCTGCCAATCTTTTATTATTAACCTTCAGTAACCCGCTTTGTAGAGCGATGGTCATCAGAATATTATCCACGGGAAAGGTGAGGTTCTGAATGTCCTTCACCGTCAAGAGGTTTTGCCTCCTCAGGATCTTCACCAGGAGAAAGCTCTTCTTTTGTAGGGGGTCTTCATAAGCTTTAAAACCCTCCAGCAGCTGTAAGATCCCCTTTCCATCTTCTCTGAACAGGTAGCCATCTGCCAACTCAAACAAGTTCCTGATATCCCCATCATAATATTCAAGAAGATTTTCAGCTGTGTCCTGTAAAAGCATCGCCCTTTGAAATGGATTACTTACCACCTTATCAGTATAGCTGAATATGGATGATATATCTTCCTCGGATATGTCTATTAGCTTACCAGCTGTAAACAGGTGAGGATCCTTCTCTTGCGCCTTCCTTGCGAGGTAGAACATCAGATCCGAGCCGTGGTAGAATTCGCCGTCAATGGTAGCCTCGAATCTCTTCGTACTGTGGGTTTTGTGGTCGATGGCCACCATAAAGAACACATAGTTGGTGTAGATGAAACTATCTTCATCAGGAGGAAAGAGCTGGGGGAAATGGAAGGAAACCGGCTTATAGCCCAATCTGGAAGCAATAATACCCAGCTCCTCTGCGAGGGAATAGCTGACCTCAAAATAATACATACGGGATATAGGATACCCACCTACTAAAAATTAGTGACTGATTTTAATTATAAAATGCGTTTGGATTAAGCTACTTCTGGGGCTGTCTCGTAAAGTATCTTATCGATTGTGTTCCTGAGGTTCTTTAGGTTTCCCTTGAGTTTAATATGTGTATCTGGTCGATGTGCGTGTTTTCGGAGTGCATTATCAGGGCTAGAGCTGTGTTGCCTTCTCCATCTTCTGCTGTTCCGAATTGCTCAATACACAAAAAGCTTTTTTTGCATCTTCTATAAATTTCCTAAAATGACAACAATCCTTTTGACCAATGACGATGGTGTTTACTCAGCCGGACTGAGGGCGAGTTATGAGGCAGTGAAGGACATGGGTGACGTTTACGTAGTTTCACCTGCAGTGCAGAAGAGTGCGGTGGGGAGGAGCATCTCCATAATGGAGCCTATAAGGGTCTCGGAGGTAAACATCGATGGCATGGGGGCATACGCTGTTGACGGCACCCCTACCGACTCCGTGATAATCGGGATCCATGAAATAATAAAGAACATTCCTGATGTGGTTGTGTGCGGGATAAATATTGGAGAGAACATCTCTTCGGAATCAGTAACTACTTCAGGAACAGTTGGTGCTGCACTCGAAGCAGCTACTCAAGAAGCCCCTTCTATTGCCATATCTTTACAGGTTCCGGATATTGAAAAATTTGAAGCATTCTCCCAGAAATTTGACTTCTCCCTGGCAAAAAAAGTGCTCGCAGCAGTGGTTAAAAAGATTAAAAAAGGAGCTATGCCCTTAGGAGTTGATGTTCTCAACATCAATGTCCCTCTGGATTTCTCAGGAGGTGTAGAAGTCACCAATCTGGCGAGGAGGCTTTATCACACCAGGATTGAAGAGAGGCTGGATCCACGAGGAAGAAAGTATTATTGGATTGATGGAGTGGAAATAGAGGATGAAAATGAAGGAACGGACCTGCATGGCCTCAGAAAAGGAAAAGTATCTATAACCCCCATCACTCTGGACTCTACAGCCAGAGTAGATCTTGAGGAGCTTAAGAGGTGGTTTCATGGGATCGAGCAGCAACTCGAGTAGCGGAAAACTTAATGCAGCCAGGAAGGCCGTAGAGCTTGTGGAAGACGGCATGGTTATTGGGGTCGGTAGCGGGAGTACGGTAGAGGCATTTCTACAGGAACTGGACAAAAAGATCGACTCTGAAGGCATGAATGTAATAGGGGTCCCTTCTTCTTACGGCTCTCACATGATCGCCGTGGATAATGGTATTGTAGTTTCAGATCTCTATCAGTATCCTCAACCGGAGATATACATAGATGGCACGGACCAGCTCGACTCTCAGTTCAACTGTATTAAGGGTGGAGGAGGTGCATTGACCAGAGAAAAGATTCTCGCCAGCTCATGCGCAAAATTCGCTGTCATCACCGACTCATCAAAGCTAAGAGAAAAACTGGATATGGCGGTCCCTGTGGAAGTAATCCCCTTTGCATACGGCAGCTTTGTGAAAAAAGTAACTGAACTGGGTGGGAAGGCGAAATTGAGGGAGAGTAAACAGAAGTTTGGTCCAGTGGTCACTGATAATGGTAATTTTGTAGCCGACTGTGATTTTGGTACCATTGATAACCCCCAAAAGCTGGAAAAAGACCTCAACAACATACCCGGAGTTGTGGAGAATGGTATATTCAGTAAGGAGTTAATTTATTCGGTTATTGTGGGGAAAGAAGATGGCGTGGAGCTTATAAAGTGAACCCGTAATTCCACTCCGATTTTTGTTTCATTAAACTCGCTTAATGTTATTGCCTAAATATTAAATTATCCGCAAATCTTCCAATATTATCAAAAAAATCAGCAAAGATGGGGGGGTTGATCTGAGAATAGAACATAGAAAACTTTATTTACTCACAAAAGCTAATTTTAAGTGAATTTAAAGGAAAAATAGGATATGATAATTTATGGAATATTCTGCTGAAAATATTGAGGTTCTTGATGATCTGGAGGCCGTAAGGAAGAGGCCCAGCATGTATATAGGTGGTATTGGGGTTAAAGGTCTCCACCACTTATTATGGGAGGTACTCGATAACAGTGTTGACGAAGCTCTTGGAGAGTACTGTGATACAATAAAAGTAAGATTATACGAAGATGGCTCGGCCAGTGTAGAGGACAACGGCAGAGGAATACCTGTTGAAACCCACACGTTGGGTACATCTGCATTGGAAGTAGTGATGACCAAGCTGCACGCTGGAGGTAAATTCAGTCACAAATCTTATCGGATTGCCGGCGGTTTGCATGGTGTGGGCGTATCCGTGGTTAACGCTCTGTCTGACTGGCTGGATGTGTGGGTTTCCAGAGACAGTAAAGTCTACAATCAGAAATATGAGAAAGGATTACCGGTTACTGATCTAAATGTTGAAGGAGAAACGGCGAATACGGGTACCAAAATCAGATTCAAACCAGATGACACTATTTTCGAATCGACCAGGTTCGATTACGAAATCATTTCCCAGAGATTACGGGAGCTATCATTCTTAAATAAAGAAATTAAATTCAATCTTGTTGATGAAAGAGAGAACAAGGAGACGGAGTATTTTACTGACGAGGGGATTAAGGAGTACGTCGCGCTGGTTAACAAGAATAGAGAAGTTTTACACGACATTGTTCATATCACCACCGAAAAAAATGGTGCCATCGTAGAAGTTGCTATACAGTTCACTGATACGGAATTCGAGAATGTATTCGCCTTTGCCAACAACATACGCACGGTTGAAGGTGGGGCCCATGTGGCTGGTTTCAAGGGAGGATTGACCAGAGCCATAAACGAGTTCGGAAAGAAGAACACCAAGAAGTTCATTCCTTTGAGCGGAATGGACGTCAGAGAAGGTTTAACAGCGGTTATTTCGGTGAAAGTGCCCGACCCCCAATTTGAAGGGCAGACCAAGACCAAGCTGACCAACACTGAAGTAAAGACTACAGTGGAGTCGGTGATCTACTCTGAAATGCTTCAATGGTTTTTGAAGAATCCTCAAGATACGAATAAGATCATAGATAAGTGCATGCTCTCCAAGAGAGCTAGAGAGGCGGCCAAGAGGGCCAGAGATCTGGTGAGAAAGAAGGGTGAGATCTCAGTGACCCTACCAGGGAAGCTTGCGGACTGCTCATCTAAAAAACCGGAAGAGCGGGAGATATTCATAGTTGAGGGTGAATCTGCCGGTGGTTCGGCAAAACAAGCCAGAAATAGAGATTTCCAGGCTATTCTACCCATAAAAGGCAAGATAATCAACGTAGAGAAAGCAGGTATTGGGAGAGCGTTGAAGAATGAGGAGATCAAGGCTATAGTTTCTGCTATTGGAGCAGGAATTGGCAGTGACTTTGACTCCCAGCACATAAGATACCGCCGGATTATAATCATGACCGATGCTGATGTTGACGGAGCACACATCAAAACACTGCTTCTCACATTCTTTTACAGGCAGATGAAACCCTTGATTGAGCAGGGATATCTCTATATCGCTCAAGCCCCCCTGTACAAGGCCAAGAAAGATAAAAAAACTCACTATATTTACTCCGATAAGGAGCTGGAAGATTTCAAGCAGAAAACGGGTAAAGCAGATATCCAGCGTTTCAAGGGGTTGGGAGAGATGAATCCCGATCAGCTGTGGGAAACCACCATGGATCCCAACAGAAGAATACTGGCTCAAGTAACCATAGACGATGCTCTGGAAGCAGAAAGATTATTCACCATATTGATGGGGGAAGATGTGGAGTCAAGAAGACAGTTCATCTTTGACCACTCTCAGGAAGCTATACTGGATGTATAATCCAGTTTGATTATATTAATTGAATTAATTGGAATTGGGCAAACTTAAGGTGATTGTATGGAGTTGATGAGGGAGATAAATCAGGAGCTTAAATCCTCTTACATTGATTATGCGATGAGTGTTATTGTGGGAAGGGCTCTGCCTGATGTTAGAGATGGTTTAAAGCCTGTCCAGCGCAGGATCCTCTACGCCATGTATGAGATGGGTTTGAGGAGCAACCGCCCCCACAGGAAGTGTGCCAGGATTGTGGGTGATGTGCTGGGTAAATACCACCCCCATGGCGATACTGCTGTATACGATACTCTGGTCAGAATGGCTCAGGAATTCGCCATTCGCTACCGGCTGGTGGATGGCCAGGGGAACTTTGGTAGTATTGACGGCGACAGCGCTGCGGCCATGAGATACACCGAAGCCAGGTTATCCAAAATCGCCGATGAGATGCTGGTGGATATTGAGAAAGAGACTGTAGACTTTACATCCAACTTCGACGGCACCCTGAAGGAGCCCACGGTTCTACCATCCGCCATCCCCAATCTGCTGGTGAACGGAGGAAGTGGTATAGCGGTGGGAATGGCCACCAATATACCCCCGCATAACCTGAATGAGATTTGTGACGCTATTATTGCTTATCTGAGAGAAGAAGACATTACCATTGAAGAGCTCCTCCAATACGTAAAGGGGCCTGATTTCCCTACTGGCGGTATTATCGTGGGCCAACAAGGTATTATCAACGCTTATGAGACCGGCAGGGGAAAGATCACCGTTAGGGGTAAGGTTGAAGTCGAAGAGGAGAAACTGGTGATCACTGAAGTTCCATATGCGGTGAACAAAGCCAAACTGGTTGAGCGGATAGCCGAGCTGGTCAAAGAAGGGAAACTTGAAGAGGTAAAGGCTATAAGGGACGAATCGGATAGAGACGGTATAAGAGTAGTTCTAGAGCTTAGAGGGAACCCCAGAACAGCTGAAAACAAATTATACAGTTTTACCAGTTTGCAGAATACATTTGGAGTAATCAATCTAGCCCTGGTAAACGGTGAGCCCAGAACCCTCACTCTTAAGGATTTAATAAGCGAATATGTAACTCACAGAAGGGAGATCATAAGAAGAAGGACCGAATTTGATCTCAGAAAGGCTGAAGAGCGTTTGCATATTGTAGAGGGATTGAGAAAGGCGGTAGCAGATATCGATAATGTGGTCCAGTTGATCAGAAAATCCTCTTCTCCTGAGGAAGCGAGAAATGCTTTGATGGAAAATTATGATTTAAGTGAGGCTCAGGCCACTGCAATCCTCCAGATGAGGCTGCAGAAGTTGACCGGAATAGAGATGGATGCGCTGGAGAACGAATATAAAGACCTGCTGGCCAGGATAGAGAGTTATAAAGAACTTCTTTCTTCCACAGAAAAAATGGATGCTGCGATCATAGAAGAGCTTCAGGATGTTAAGGAGAATTACGGGGATGAGAGAAGGACGGACATATCTATGGAAGAAGGTGAGATCTCTATCGAAGAGCTGGTCGCGGCTGAGGATAATATATTGGCGATCACTCACAATGGATTTGCCAAAAGAATGGATTTAAAATCTTTTAGAAGACAGCAGAGGGGTGGAGTAGGAGTAGTAGGATTCCCACTCGAGGGAGAAGATGCTCCCCACATATTTACCGTATGCAATACTCACCACAAGCTGCTGATCTTCACGGATGCAGGAAGGGCGTATTGGATCAACGCATATGAAATAGTTAAACAGGGGAGATTGGGTAAAGGAGTTAGTATCAGGCGATATATTGACGTAAGTGGGGATGAAAACGTTGTGTCGGTCATCTCCACTCCGGATTTCAGCGGCAGTGCTGTAATACTCACTGAAGACGGGACCATGAAAAGGACCAATCTCTTAAGATTCGAAAATGCCAAGAAAGCAGGTATAATAGCGTCCTCAGGCAGAATATCTCATGCAAAATTCTGTGATGGGGGGAGAGAAGTAGTGATCTCCACCAAAAATGGACAATTGGCCAGATTCGCCTTAAAGGATATTCCGGAGTACGGTAGAAGCGCCAGAGGAGTAAAGAGCATAAGAGTAAGGGAAAATGATGAAATAGCCGATGTAGCTATTGTAATGGGGGATGGAGATATATTCACTCTCACTGAAAGGGGAGTCGGTAAGAGAACTCCTGTAAAGAAGTACCGGCTTACCCGAAGGGGCTCAAAAGGTGTGATAAACCTCAGGCTTTCCAGTAAGGACAAGGTGGTCTACACCGAATATTTTGAGGGTGATGAAGACATCCTTATCCTCAGCAAAGACGGCTATCTGGTGAGAGTCTTGGCAGAGGACATCTCACGCCAGGGAAGAAGTGCAGGTGGTGTCAGGGTGGATAGAAAAGAGGTGGCCCGCGCCACAAAACTTGAACACGAAATTGATCTAATAGAAGAGACAGCGGAGACAGAGACTGTAGAAGATTTGGAGGATTTAGAGGAGTAGAAGGAAGATATAAACATTAGGTTGAGACCATTAGATTAATCAGATTAAGATCATTAGATGTTTATCTGTATGACCTTCTCTCCATCCTGTCCAGTCTGCCCTCTAAAGGATCTATATAGGACTGCAGTTTACCATCTATTCTGCTCTCCAGATCATCCGTATTGACGGCAATAGTCCTCTTGGTGCTTTCGAACTCCTCCATAACTTCTTTCATTCTCAAAATAAGACTTATAATCAGGGCGCCCAGTGAGAGGGTCAGTAGAAAAGCAAAGAACATGACTGCTGAGCTAACTCTGTCGTATAACAGGAGCCAGTTGTAGGTCAACATAACAGATGAGAATACCATAATCACTACTAAGCCAATATCGCTTCTTACATCCATCCCGGTCACCTGAGTTATAATAAGAACAATTAGTATTTATATGTTTTGAATAATAATGCTATACTATTCAATCTGATAAGACTTTAATAACACATCCGGGTTCAGTTTACCGAAGGAGTATGTTTTTCCCTCACCAATATGGTTGATCACAGCCTGAGCAGGGGCAAAAAGACTGGCATCGATGCTGTAGAAATCATAATTGGCATCAGTGAAAATCTCCAGGAAAGGTTTTCCGTAGTCTTTGGACTGTTCTGAGGGTACTTGACCAAATAATTCACTGTAATCGCTTACAGTCAGGCTCACACTTCCATAGTATATCATGCTGTCATTTGTGGCTCCCATGGCCTTCAAATCGTCACCCATAACTGGAGCGATGGGACACACTCCACTGGCACTGATGACCGATAGAGGATTGTAACCCAGCTGTGCCAATCTGAATAATGCGGTCTCAATGATTCTACCGGAGATCTGGACACTTCCCGCAATGGATGCAGTAGGTGCTATTAGTGCATGAACTCTCTCGGGAGCAACTTCACATTCTTTAGCAATGTAGTCGATAACCTCTTCACCGGGGAGCTTGTCAGATTCTAAAGCAATTACAGCATAATCAGCGTCATCCTCGTATTCTATCTGCTCATAGGTCTTTTTGGGCTTGAGAGCCAAAGCCCTGGCGGGCCCACTGCCCATGGCAAAGTAGTCTCCTACATTGATCTGCCAACCGGCTTTCTGAGAGCCGAGACAGGAAATAGCGGGCTGGTCAGTATACTGGGTGATAAATGGAAGGAATAATTCGTTTATGTAGTTCATGGTGACCTCAACTTCACTATAACCTCCCATGCACGCTCTGGTGAACATGATACCTGCCTCGTAGCCACCAGGCACGTTGACACCACAATCAATGACCGTAGCTCCATTATTGAGTCTAAAAGATTTAATTCTCAACTCCTCTTCATAGTCCACCATGTCTTCTACAATATCCAGTGCCATTTCATTCACGCTGATCATTACACCACCTTACCGTATTCCCCAAATTTGATAGAGTCGCCATCTTTAACCTGTTTGAATACTTTTGCATCTCCTTCAACTTTCCCTATAACGTTGACCCGACCCGCCGGTATGATCTCATCACCGGAACTCATGGGGGTCTTGCCAAAGAAGATGCATAATGCTTTACCCTCGATCCAGTAGGCCACATCACCCATCTCAACTACTTCATGGGAGTTCTCCTTCTCTTCTATTCCTATATCAGCCTCAAAATAGATCTCATCTCCCCAGGTGTTCACTTCTCCTTCTATTGGCAAATTTGACAGTACAGCTTTTACTGTTTGAGGAGCAATACCTTCATAAAGTTCAGCTTCTTTGGTTAAACCGCCGGATTCGATCTTGATTTTCATGTTTCGAATAACCGAATTCAATATTTAAATTTTGACAATCTACTCTGAAATACCCGCTTTTATTGTGTTAAACTGTTTTTGGGTTAAACTGTTTTCGTTGACTTTGTTGGAGTCACTGAACAGAAAGTAAAGCCACTTTCTATGCCCTTACCAGTAGTTATACAATACGTAGTGGACGAACAAGTAGACAACGAAGGGGATTCCCACTCCAAAAGCAATTTTAAACAGGTACTCCTTGATCTGGTTTGTTAGATCCGCATTTTCTGTCATCACTTATTATTTATTGCAGGACATTGAAAAATTCTCCTGTAGAACATTAATCCATGAAAAAGGTTAAAAGCCAAATTGGAAGAGGTGTTAAGAGACTTTTGAGTGTAATACTCTTTAGTCTTGAATTACAATAAACTCTTGATACGATAGAGGGTTAATATGGCTAGCGAATCTCACCTGGACAGCTCATTGCTCAAGATAGTGAAGGGAGCCGGTATCGGCTTCACTGGAAGCATTATAGGAATGTTTTTGGGTTATCTTACCAGACTGGTCATCGCCCGGTGGCTGGGAGCAGGAGATTATGGTTTAATCAATCTGGGGTTCGCTGCCATGTCCATCGCCACCACCCTGGCATTGGTGGGTCTACCCAGCGGTATCAAGAGGTATATTTCATACTATAAAGGACAGGAAGACCCTTTTAGGATAAAGGGGACTATTCTGAGTGGATTGATGATCAGTTTTCCCTTAAGCTTGGTCTTAACCGTCCTGGTCTTCTTTAACGCAGAGTGGATCTCTGTGCATGTATTTCGTGAACCAGAGCTCATTTCAGTATTAACGATCTTTGCCATGGCTATTCCTTTCATGGTGGTGGCGAGGAATTTCGTGCTGGCGACAATTGGTTTTCAGGACTTGAGATACAGGGTCTACGTCAATGACATGTTCCAGAATATTTTCAAATTAATCGCCATCGTCATTCTCCTCAGCCTGGGATTTGGTGTTATAGGAGTTGCGATAGGGTGGGTTCTGGCCATTATATGTATGCCCTTTCTGGCATTCTACTTCCTGGAGAAGAGGGTTTTCCCCATACTCAAATCCAAAGTTAGGGCCATATACACCAGAAGAGAGCTTTTAATGTTCTCAGTACCCCTTATCTTTGTGGGGATAGCTGCAATGGTGACCAGCTGGACCGACACATTGATGCTCGGCTATTTTGCCACTGCAGAGGATGTGGGAGTTTATAATGCGGCATTCCCCACAGCGAGATTGCTGAGCGTGTTCTTAACTTCTTTTGGTGCCATCTTCATGCCCGTGATCTCCGAGCTCTACTCCCGAAATGCACTGGATGATCTGAGGGACACTTATAGTGCTGTTACCAAGTGGATTTTTGCTCTCATCATTCCTGTATTTTTGCTGATGGTCCTTTTCTCCGACTGGATTCTGGACCTTATGTTCGGTGAGGAATTTGTGAGGGGAGCAACTGCGCTGAGTATTCTGGCATTTGGGTATCTGGTGGTATGTGTAGTGGGACCCACTGGTCAGGTTCTGCAGGCATACGGCAGAACAAGGGTTTTGATGGGAATGAGCTTTTTCGGTGCAGGAATAAATGTGGTGTTGAATTATGTTCTAATACCTATCTACGGGGTCAATGGAGCTGCAGTAGCCACAGGAGCTTCGCTGGCCGCGATGAATGTTTTTCATCTGGTAGTGGTTTACCGGATAGCTGGCTTGCAGCCGTTCAGAAGAACTTACCTGAAGCCCCTAACTGCATCTGTTCTAGCGGTATCAGTGGTTTATGCTGTGACAAGATACGTGGTGGGGGTTTCCCTGATTGCGCTGGTGGGAATGTTCTTGGTGTTCATTGTTCTCTATTTCTTCTTGCTGCTTGCCATGAAGTCTTTCGAGAGGGAGGACTTGATGGTAATGAGAGCTATAGATAAGAAATTGAATGTGGACACCCACTGGATAAGGAAGATAATAATGAAGTTCTTGTGATCTATGATTTATCTTTCACCTCTTAAAAACCAATGAGAAACTGAAGTTAACTGAAGTTTTTAAGGCAGTATTGAACTTTTGTCAAAGTCCTTTCTACCCTCAGTTACCGTCTTTTTGATATCTTCGGCGTCTTTCCATGCTCCTGCAAACTCTATTAATCTCTGTTCTTTTCCTCAGTCAGCATGATTATTTTTCCCTCTCTTTTCTTTCTTTTCTGGTGTTCCTCAAGGCTTGTGGGAATTGTTTTGGTAAGGGTACGTCTGTATACGCACGTTTATATGTTTTAAGTTTTTTCTGGGGTCATGCGGGCTTATCTATTCAATTCTCTCTAATCATCTCCTTCATAAACTCTTTTTCCACAGGAGCGAAGTCGAGGTAACGATGCCAAGTGTCTTCCAGAAATGTATATCTTTTCTGTTCATCTCTACTGAAGATCAGCTCACCTTTAGTCACTTCATATCTGAAGCTCAGAGGGGCGTAATTGAATATTTTAATGTCTACAGGTAAGTGAACAACCTTTTCAAGTTCAACAGAAAGAGAGAGCTCATAATCCAAAGCTCTGTTCTTTAGCTTATTTTCATCCAGATAGACAGCTATATCCACATCTCTGAACCAGTATGCGTCAATGAAGCTTCCGTGAAGGTAAGCGAATATTATTTCGTCTTTTTTGGATAATGAGCGATTCAATTTGTTCTCAACCTCTTTTTTCTCTTCTTGTGACAGCTTGTACCCTATCATAACCTATTCACCTTATCCAAGAACTCTTTTAGGTCCTCTAAATTCTCTTTTATTATATTGAAGATCATTTCATCATCTATCTCCCAGTAGATGTGAACGAGCATGTTCCTGAACTTAGCCATATTAGCCAGCCTTTCCGAAAGCTCTTCAGAGATGATCTCTTCTTTTCCAAGAATTATAAAACAATCAGAATAGCTTTCAGGTATTTTTTTCTCTAGCCTCGCTGCAATGTGATTACATATAGATAGAGAAGCTTCTATAGCTACAAGAAGTTTGTATTTGGCTGCATCGATAAGGTTAGAGTCTGAAATTAAATTATCTTTACCTTGAGATGAAAGAGATTTTAGCTCATCTACAGCTTTTCTGATCTCTAGCGTTCTCCTTCTTATAAGGTCTCTATCAATTTTCATTTATACTTGTTATATTCCTTATCGTATTAATTTATTCGGTTTTATTCAGTATCATGTTTTAATCTTAGATAAATCACTGCACAGTCACGCTCTTTGCCAGATTCCTGGGTTTATCGATCTCACACCCTCTCTTTCTGGCAGTGTGGTAGGCCAGCAGTTGCAAGATAATAGAGTGGGTTACCGGCACGAAGATCTTGTCAAGTTTCGGCGATCTAAGAACGTAATCCACGTATTTTTCCACCTCTCTATCTTCTTCTTCGGCAACGGCAATGACAAGGGAGTCTCTGGCCTTTACTTCTTTAATATTGCTTAAAGAAACCTCATAGGTGTCATCCTCAATCAAGGAGGATATTACGGGTGTGTGCTCTCCCAGCAGGGCGAAGGGGCCGTGTTTCAGCTCACCAGTAGGGTAACCTTCCGCATGAATATAAGAGATCTCCTTCATCTTCAAAGCACCTTCAAGAGCTATGGGGAAGCCAACTCCTCTTCCCATGTACATCATATTCTCGTAATCTGCAAGCATCTCACCTATCTCCCTGATGCTATCCTCGTCATCCAAAATTCTCTTTGCTTTTTGGGGAAGCATCTTGAGCTGTAGAATGAATTCTTCGGTCTCACTCCTGTTCATCATGGAAAGCTTGGCAGCGATCATATAGATGGCGATGAGCTGGGCAATAAAGGTCTTGGTAGCAGCAACACCGATTTCTGGACCTGCCCTGGTGTAGATAACCTGGTCAGCAATTCTGGTAACGCTGCTCCCCAGAATATTGGTAATAGCCAGGATTCTGGCTCCAAATCCTTTGGCTTTTCTCAAGGCCTCCAGTGTGTCAGCTGTCTCCCCAGATTGAGTGATCCCTACCACCAAACTTCTGCTCAAAGGAATGTGATGATAATTGAACTCTGAAGCATACTCTACCCTAACAGGAATACCGGACATCTCTTCCACGATATACTTCCCCACAAGGGCCGCATGATAGGAAGTCCCGCAAGCAACAAAGAATAGTTCGGACGCGCCAACTGCAAAGCTGATATCCAGATTGATGGTCTCTGTTACCTGGCCCCTGATGGTGTCCTCAATAACTTTGGGGGTTTCATGGATTTCCTTGAGCATGAAATGCTCGTATCCGCCTTTCTCAGCATCCTCCAGACTCCAGGGAACTACTTCTACCTCTCTGTCTACCTTTTCTCCATTATGCTTTATCTCATAACCTGCATCGGTCAAAACGGCAATATCTCCATCTTCAAGATGTATTATACGGTTGGTATATTCCAGAACAGCGGGTATGTCAGAGGCAACAAAATATTCATTATCTCCAATTCCCAGGATAAGAGGACTTTTGTATCTGCATGCGGTTATTCTCCTTTCTTTGGAGTTGATGGCCACCATGGCGTAAGAACCCCTCAATTGAGGTATTATGGAAGGAAGGTCCCCATTATTCTCCAGGAGGTGAGCCAGCACTTCTGTATCGGTATCGGAAACGAATTTGTGTCCTTCTTTTGACAGTTTCTCCCTTAGAGATTGAAAATTTTCAATGATACCGTTGTGGACAATAGCCAATTGCTTATTGCAGTCCTGATGAGGGTGAGCATTGACATTGGATGGTTTACCGTGTGTGGCCCATCGTGTGTGGCCTATTCCCATGGTGCCTTCCATGTGGTGACCTTTAGATTCACCTATCCCCCCTATTTCTTTATGGATGTCTAAATTATTGTTATTGACTACGGCCAGCCCCCAGGAATCGTAACCCCGGTATTCCAGCCTTTTGAGTGCCGATATAATTACATCATCAGCTCTACGATACCCGATATAACCCACGATCCCGCACATTTACAACACCGTTGATCTATCAGGTATTCTACCTCTAAGCAGCTTTAAAGGGGAGATGCTGGACTTGTTTCCTATAATACTCCCTGCCTCAGTTACAACATTAGGCCCTACACTGCAGTTCTCACCCATGAAGAGTCCTGCATCGACCTGGTGCAGCTCATCTCCTATCTTAACCTCTGTTAGATCACTGTTGGTGGTAAAATTGGCCTCTATAACACAACCGTTGTCGATCACAGAGTCGCTTACAAAGCAACCAGCCTTCAGGATAGTGTTGCTGTTGATCACCGAGTTGGCGATGTATGAAGCTCCAATGGTGACGTTATTGCCTATGGAGGTAGATGGCATTATGACTGTGTTGGGACCTATCTCGCAACCTTCTCCAATGACTACAGGACCTTTGATGTAAGAATTACCTCTTATTATGGTATCCTTACCGATCTTGACATCACCGATAATATTGACGTTGGCTTCCAGCTTACCTGCAATGGTTTTACCTGAAAAATCCATAGCCATATCATTCACTTTGAGGATATCCCAGGGATAGACCACGTCCATCCATACTCCGTCTGTCTCCACGCCTTTAATGGCTGTCTGATCAGCCATATCGTTTATTACTGGTATTAGACTGATCTCATCTCCAATATAACCGAAAATACTGCTATCGAGGCAGTAAATACCGATATTTGCCAGGTTACTCACAGCCTTCTCTGCTTTCTCCGCAACTCCAGAGACCTGCCCGTTATCTATTAAGACCGATCCGTACTTGGAGATTTTGGTTTTCACTTTTTTGTAGACCAGAGTGGTGGGATTAATGGCGTGTTTTATGGTCCTGCTGTCCACTATATTGTCTCCGGGGAGAACCACAAAAGAGTTCTTGAGGTGTTTTTCAGCCTGTTTTAGAGCGTGAGCAGTACCCAACTGCTTTTTCTGCTCGGTATAGGTAATATCAACCCCAAAATCGGAGCCATCTTCAAAGTAATCGATTATCCTCTCTTTTCTGTAACCCACGACCATAACTATATCGAATATCCCCGTATCTTTGAGTGCATTAACCACGTACTCCAGAATGGGTTTGCCAGCCACTTTGATCATCACCTTGGGTTTGTTGGCCGTAAAGGGCCACAACCTCTGTCCTTCTCCAGCTGCAAGAATTACCGCCTGCATCTAAAACACCATCGAGTGGGGCTCAATAAACCCTTCTACCTTTGTAGCGGGAGCCAGAAAAACGTTGTTACCGATCATGGTCCCTATGTTAATTGACACATTTATCCCTGTCATCACATTGTCACCCAGAATCGCTCCAAACTTCTTTCGTCCGGTGTTTACTTTCTTACCTTTAACTGAAACGTAGATCTGCTCCTTATCCAGCCTGAAGTTGGCTACCTTCGTTCCTGCTCCCAAATTGCAGCCCTCACCTATAATGGAATCTCCTACATAACTGAGATGAGGGATCTTTGCCCCTAACATCAGGATGGAATTCTTTAATTCTACGCCATTACCTACTTTACAGTTATCACCTATAGTTGTATAAGGGCGTATGTAGCAGTTCGGTCCTATATCACAGTTCTTGCCTATAACAACAGGGCCTGTGACGTAGGAGCCCGCCCTGACTATCGTATCTTCTCCAATACCCACTGGACCATTTAGCACTGCACCTTCTTCGACCTCACCCTTTACCTGTAGTTCCTGCTCCTGGGTATAGAGCATGTATTCGTTGGCGTCCAGTAAATCCCAAGGGTAGCCCACGTCTATCCAGGTAGAAATCTCTGCCGCTTTGAGCTCTTTTCCATCCCCTATGAGGAGTTCGATCGAGTCCGTGATCTCGTACTCTCCTCTTTTGGATTTGGGAGTCTGTTCTATTGCTTTAAGGATATCACGGTCGAAGTAGTATATTCCAGCGTTTATGAGATTGCTGGGGGGTTCTTCCGGCTTTTCGATTATTCCGGTAACGTTATGGCCGTTTAATTCCACTACACCGAAATCCTGGGGATTCTCCACCTTGAAAACGCCCATTGCCATACTATTATCGCTGGTGATATTCTCTATGTCCTCGCTATCAATTATGGCATCTCCATTGAGCATCAGAAACCTATCTTCCAGCAGGTGAGATGAGGACCTGAGGGCATCAGCAGTACCCAGCTGTTTTCTCTGGGTGACATAATTAATCTTGAGGCCCCATTTACTACCGTCACCAAAGTGTTCTCTGATTGTATCGTCTCTGTAGCCCACAACGAAAACGATATCCTTTATGCCTGCCTGCTTTAGTTCTGTGATAAGATGCTCTAAAATGGGTTTATTGAACACAGGTAGCATAACTTTTGGTCTGGTGTAAGTTAAGGGGCGCATTCTGGTCCCTTCCCCAGCGGCGAGAATAACGGCTTGCACAAGTTTACTCATATTACCTCCATAACGATTTTAAGGGCTGTATTATCAAAATAAAAAGTAAGAGGTGCTAGGTAAAATTCGCTAAATAGGATATTGCCAGTTTGTTTATTTGGGCAGTATATCGAATCCCATATTAACATTCTCAAAATGAACATCTCCTGTAAATACTTTATTTATTCCCAATTCTTTCATTATAACAAATGAAGTAAAATCTGTGAATGATATGTCTGTTTTGTCGCTGTATTTCTTTTTGATGGACCATGCTGAATAAAATCTATCGTCATCTACTTTAATTAGCATTACCTGACCATTTTCTATTTCGGTAAATAGAGACTCAATAAATTGGACTGAACTTTTGTAGGAAACATTTCTGAATAAAGCAGTAATTGTTTCATCAAGTACGTAGTCGGAAGTTAATTTTGTTAGCCCTTTTTTTATAATTTTATTGTATTCTTCTTTTGCTGCTTCGTGATATTTGTCTTTTTTATTTGAAAGGGCTAACCAGGCCCAAGTATCCATAAAAATGATTTTATCTGTAGATGTACTCGTCATGTCTCTCTGCTAAGTCAGAAGGGCCCTCACATATACCAATTACCTCAGAAAGCGGACCTTTTTTCTTACTAGTCTTTCGCTTTTCCTCTAGGAATTCTATGAAATCTGCAACCTCTTTAAGGCTGTCTTCAGGTAACAATTTTATTTTTTTTATTACCTCTTCTCTCTTTATCATTTCCAACACCCTTATTTATTTTTAAGACTACTATCTAATTAATTTTATCTAGCAAACTTTGATGAGCTATCTAATCGAGGTCTTTTTGATACTCCTTTGTTCCATCTTTGAGAAGTTTCTCCACATCGTGAAATGTCTTGGCCATACCGCTCTCTAGGTCATACATAGGCCGGAAACCCAGGATATTAATTGCTCTGGAGGTATCGTAGGAAAACGTCCTCTCTTTGCTCTCTCTTGCTTCTTTAAACTCTATGCCAACTTCAATGCCCTTGGTTTTAGCTACCTGTATCACCGCATCTGCAAGCTCTTTTACACTGGCATTATGCCCGCTTCCGGCATTGAACACTTTACCATTAGCCTGTGATCTTAGTGCCAGTTTATACAGCTGGATAACATCGTCTATGTGGATAAAATCTCTTTTCTGCTCCCCGCTGCCGTGGATTGTTACCGGCTCACCCATCAACGCCTTTCTGATGAAGTTGACTACCACTGTCCTCCACTTGGGGTAGGTACCCACACCATAGATATTGGTGAACCTCAGAATTGTAGTCCCCAGACCGTAACTGTTGTAGTAGGCTTTGCATAGAGACTCGCAGCTGGCTTTCATCGCCCCATACTTGTTCAGGGGGTCAAGAAGCATGTCCTCGGTAGCCACATCTTTATCTATTTCTCCATAAACTGCGGCGCTTGAGGGGTAGACAAAACTCTCCACTCCATTCTGCGCACTTAGCTCCAGAAGATTGAGTGTGCCCTCGATATTTATTTTGCTGGCCAGTATGGGCTTCTGGTTACAGTAAGCGACTCCAGAAATGGCAGCCAGATGATATACTATCTCCACATCCTTGAACCACTCACTTATAGATGGGTCACTTATGTCCCCGTAGGTAAGCTCTACTCTATTACTGTTCTTTATGAGATCGTAGTTATGTTCACTGCCCACCAGGAAATTGTCTACGCCGACTATTTCATGATCAGAAAAATCATCGTCCTCTAAGAGCCTGTTGATCAGGTGGCCACCTACGTAGCCTGCTGCACCGGTTACAAGTATCTTGCTCATTCTCTCACCTGATGAACGCATCTCTGTAGGAGTTTATGGTACCAGAATGTTCCTTTAGCCTTTCCAGCACACTGGGGAGGGTTTCGGCCATTTTCTTGTCCTTGGGCCTGCAAATCCCCATGAAGTTGCTATTGTCGAACTTATACTCGCTCTCTTCCTTCTCCTGCCGGGGATTGGGTATGTAATCAATTCCCGGACTCTCTCCCAGTATGTCATTGGCTGCATCGTTGAGGCTTTCTGCCAGGTCTTTGATCCTGACATACTCTACAAGCTGATTATAAACCGTATATTCCCCATTGTTCTTCTCATTGCAGAGGTTGACCAGGCTCTGGCAGGCATCTTCCAGACTGATAAATGGCTTGATCTGTTTGCCCGAACCATATACTGTTAGAGGATAGTTGGCCAGTATCATGGCCACCCACCTGTTGAATAATGTGCCGAAGTAAAAGTCTATGTCGAACCTGGTGGACAGGCTGGGGTGCAGAGAAGTCTCTTCGGTGTCAGTTCCATATACAATACTGGTCCTTACGTCGCTGCAGGGAAGGCCGGTCTGCATGTTCATCAGCCTCATGTTCACCGCATCGAACCCCTTGGTGACGTGATAGAAGCTGGAAGCCATATTGGGGTAGGGGAGCGTGTCCATATTGCCTTCGGAGTCCTGAGCCCGAATAAAACCCTCCGGGATGTGCAGGTTGGGTGCTCCGTAAATTCCTGTGGTAGTGGTCTCAATGAAGTGGGTGTTGGTCATTCCGTTCTCTCTAAGGGACCACAGCAGGTTGAGGGTTCCCAGAACGTTATTCTGTTGAGAGTAATAGGCTTTATCCATGTTTATGTGGGAGTAAGGTGCTGAAGGCTGTGCAGCTAAATGGAGGACTATTCTGGGCTGATGTACTTTGAATAGTGCGTTGACGAATTCCTTGTCCGATAGATCACCTTCTATAAAGCTTATATTCTTGAATCCCAGCTCATGACTCCTTTTTACTCTCATATCCATGGGCAAAATGGGAAGCATGCTGGTTGAACCCACTTCTTCTACCCATATCCTCCTTCCAAAATGGTCTACTCCTATTATTCTCTCATCAAATTCCTGGGCCAGCTTGAGTATGGTGGGCCACCCCATATATCCGTCTGCTCCGGTTACCACTATGGTCATTAATCACTCACCTCCTTTAAAGACAAACTAAACATCATTTTCTCAACTCCTTTAGATCTTTTAACTTGTGGGAAAGATGCTCAATTCCCATTTTAAGGTCATATTCAGGGTTAAAACCCAAATCGCGAATTTTGGAAAAATTTACGCTGTAGCTGAACTCCGGGATATGACTATCATCAAATTCCACTTCAATTGAGGGGTTGACCTTATTTTTCACCAGTTCAGCAACTTGTCTGATGGTGAAGTTCTCCCCTCCCACGTTGAATATCTCACCGCTTTTTCCTTCATCTATTAGGTATAGAAAGGCTCTGGCGACATCTTTCACGTGAATGAATGGCCTCCAGTTGCCTCCATCGCCAAAAACTGTTAAGGGATATCCCAGTATGGCCCTGAGGACAAAGTAGTTGATCACCAGGTTGAATCTCACTCCGGAACTGTAACCGTAATTGGAAGCCAGCCGCAGTATTTTGACATTCAGACCGTATTTTTGGTAATAATCGAGGCATAGCTTTTCTGCATCCAGTTTTGATTGTGAATAGGCGTTTAATGGTTTTGTTTCGCTTTTCTCGTTGAGGTTCTCCCCTATCCCGTAAAGGTTGCATGAAGAGGCGAACAAAACTTGAGCATCGCTTTTCCTCGCCTGCTCCAGGACGTTTAGGGTTCCGTTATAGTTAACATCTGATACTTCTTCTTTTACTTCATCCAGAACACCTGGGGTTGTGGGAAGCTTTGCTGCTAGATGGATAACGGTATCGACATCTTTGAATGCTTTTTCTACGTCCTGCTCATTCCTTACGTCTCCCCAGAAGAAGTTGATGTGGTTTAAGAACAAAAGGTTCAGGGGATCAGAGCCGGAAAGGTCGTCCATCACTCTAAACTCTTCTTCATTTCCTGTCAGTAAATTGGACAGAACGGTTCCAATGTATCCGTTTCCCCCAGTGATCAGTATCATTTTTTGCTCAACCCAAAATCAATTGTTACCTTTTAATTTTGTTTATCAAAGTTCTTGATTTGTTACCACTTGAAGTGGCAACAAAATATATAAAGTTTTTTATCCATTAATGGTACAATAGTAATAGTGAATACCGAGCAGATCGAGCAGACCTTCGAGAATCTGGGCTTAAGCATGTATCAGTCGAAGGTGCTCCTCTCTCTTATACAGCATGGTGAGGCTAAAGCTTCTGATATCAGTGAATTGAGTGGAGTGCCAAGGGCTAAGGTGTACTCTGTTCTGGATCAGCTGGCGGATAACGGTCTGGTGGACAAGAAGCCGGGGAGACCGGTGAAGTACAAGCCCAAAGCACCGGAGAAGATAGTGGAGAGATTGAAGCATAACATCCAACTGGATTATAGTGAGCGGCTAAGGAAGGTGGAGGAGGCTGAGGGGGAGCTGGTGGAGCAGTTGAAGGGTTTCCAATCTTCACCTTCTTCTGAGGTAAGCTCCAAGGAATTGATCCGGGTAGTGAGAGTGGGGGAACCGTCGGAGAGAGAGACCAGGTTGATGTACTCACAGGCTGAGAGTGAGGTTAATGTGGCGTCAAAGACGTTCGAGTATTATCCTAAGGTCAAGAAGGAGCTTATCGAGGCGTCAAGGAGGGGGGTGAGGGTTAAGGTGCTGTTGCTGGGTGAAGGGTTGCTCAGTGAAGCTACCCAAAGGGTGCGGGAGGAGATACTCAGGTTGGTTGACCAAGAGCTTACATGTGAGGTGAGACTCAGTAAGACGATCTTACCATTGAGGGGGACTATTGTTGACCCCAGTTATGAGTATAAGACTGGTAAGGCTATTTTCGCCGTTGAAGATCCTGTCACTCCTCTTTACCTTAGGGATGCTGCTGTGACTGAGAATCCGAGTCTGGTTGCGGGGATGAAGAAGTATTTTGATTTGATATGGGATTATGAGTCAACTGGGCTGGAATGAAAATAAATTTTTTTTAAATTTTAAAGAATTAGTTTGAAAAATGGAGAAGGTAATACAACAACTAAGGAAAGATTTTGAGGAATTTAGGGATTTATGTTCTGGAATAATTATTTTTGGGTCTCATGGTGAAGGAAGGCAAACTAAGCGAAGTGATGTTGACGTTTGCATAGTCAGACCTTCAAAAGGTACTTTAAACAGGATTTACAGCAAGCTGGGTGGAAAATATGATATAACGGTTTTCGAGAAACTGCCTTTGTACTTGAAGATGGAGGTTATGAAAAACGGCAGGATCATTTACGGGAGTAAGGTTGATCTTTCAGAGTACTTCTATTTCTACAGGAAATTGTGGAAGGATATGGATCATAGGATAATAGAGAATCAGTTCAAGGATGTTGAGGAGAGGAGGAATTACAGGAGGAAGTGGATGAATGAGAAAGAAAAGATACTTGGAAAAACTGGAAACCTTTGAGAATGAACTGGAATTCATAAAAACACATTCAATGGACAGCGAGGCTACAAAAAGAGCCTGCCTGTATTCATTGCAGATTTGTGTAGATGTTGTTTTGGATGGTGGCTATGGCGGCCAGAGACCTGGGACTGGTAGTGGAAGATGATTGTACGAATGTAGAAAAGCTGGAAAAAGAAGGAGTGATAAATGAAGAAGAAGGGGATTTGATACGAAGGTTCAACGGCTTGAGAAATGCTATCGTTCACAAATACAATGGATTGGACCTGGAACGAGTTCAAGAAGGATTTAGTGAAATAAATGAATTGTAAATTGTACGAAACCCTGGACAAATTAGTAGAGGTCGTGGAGGGTAAGAATTTTTAGATTTGTAATTCAATATCTCTCTTCTCAGTTTGAATTCGTCTAATACAAGAAAATTTTAAATTCTAAATAAATGTTAGCGTTGAGTAAGAATGAAAATATCTATCGTTGGCTCAGGATATGTGGGTGTTGTAACCGGAATTGGTTTCGCCGAGTTGGGAAATGAAGTCGTATTTGTTGATGTAGATAACCAGAGAATAGACACCATTAACGCTGGAAAACCCCCTATTTATGAAAAGGAATTAGATGTATTAATGGAGAAGAATAAGGAACGATTTTATGCTACCAGCGATTATAAACGGGCAATTGAAGGTACGGATATTACTTTTATTTGTGTGGGAACCCCATCTAGAGAAGATGGCTCGATGGACTTGAGTTATGTAGAATCGGCTTCTGAACAGATTGGGGAGGCCCTTAAGGATAAACAAGGTTTTCATGTTGGGGTAGTGAAGAGTACTGTGGTGCCCGGTACTACAGAGGAGGTCGTGAAGCCAATAATAGAGCAAGAATCTGGTAAAAGAGCTTTTGATGGGTTCGGTTTGGCGATGAACCCCGAGTTTTTGCGTGAAGGGAATGCAGTATACGATTTCTTCAACCCGGATAGGCTGGTGTTGGGGATTGGTGATGAGAGAACTGAGGAGATGTTGCAACAACTTTACGCTGATTTTAATTGTGATAAGCTTGTCACTGATATTAAGACTGCTGAGATGATCAAGTATGTCAGCAACTCATTTCTGGCTGCCAAGATCTCTTTCGCCAATGAGGTAGGGAATTTTTGCAAGAAGTTGGGTATAGATACTTATGAGGTATTTAAGGGGGTGGGATTGGACCACAGGATTAATCCCTCGTTCTTTAGGGCTGGAATCGGGTACGGGGGTAGTTGTCTGGAAGGTGATGAGAAAATATTGGTTAAAAACTCTGAAGGCCTTGAGTTATTGTCTTTTGAGGAATTCTTCAAAAATTATGCCAATGGAAGCAAGCTAATAGATGATGTAAGTGTTTTGAGTTTTAATAAGGAGAATAACAATTTTGAATATAAAAAAATTAAGAAGGGGTTTAAGCGGGAGTATAGGGGAGCAGTTCTGGAGATTAAGACAAGCATGGGTTGCAAAGTAAATGTTACAGAAGACCATCCGATGATCGTCCAGGAAGATGGAGGGTTGAGAGTAAGGGGGGCTGGAGAACTGGAGGTTGGCGATAGAATTCCTTTATTGCAGAGAATCCCACCAGAATCTCCAAGGAATTATCTCGATTTGATAGAAATATTAAAGAACTCAGATAAGTTTGAATGTTCCAAGGTTTATCTTAGACCTGACTTTGAACTCAAGGTTCTAAAAGAAAGTTTGAGGTCTTTATCGTCGGAATACAACTCTAAATATAGTTATGACAAAGTTCACGAGTTCCTTAGGCGGAATTACCTACCTTTAGACGTGTTTTTGGAGGTTGAAGATGAGCTCTCGCTTAAAAGGTCCGATTTCAGGATATATACTTCTAAAGGCAGTACTACGTATGTTCCTGCAGTTATTGAAGCTGGAAGTGATTTTTGGAGGTTTATAGGTTATTACATCAGTGAGGGGCACGTAAATAAGGATAATTCTGGCCATGGCAGAGCAAGAGACAGGATAATGATCAGCTTTAACTATGGTGGTGAAGAGGATTATGTGGAAGAAGTGGAGAGCTACCTCCAGAGACTGGGCATAAAATACGATAAATCATTGAAAAAAACCTCTACTCAAATAACTTTCTCCAACAGGGTTTTTGCTTATTTCATCTCTGAATATTTGGGTTGTGGAACTGGTTCATATACTGCTGCAATACCTGACCTGGCGTATCAGGAGAGTATAAGCAATAAGAAAGCTCTTTTATCCGGATTGTTTAGAGGCGATGGGCACATAGCATACCCCAAGCACTCAAGGGCAGTTGTCCTGGATTACGGGTCAATAAGCAAAGACCTCATTCAGGGCATGAGATTTTTGCTCCAGAGCATAGGCATTATCCCCAGTTATAAGACATCCAAATCCACAAAATCAACTGGGCCTGCTCACTTCTTGAGGGTCTCTGGAAAGAGCCAAGTAGAAGCACTAAAATCTATTTTCCGTAAAAGAGACGAAGAGAAGATATCAAGAAGACTTGAAAGCTACAAAAAAGAGATAAAGCCCACCGGGTATAAAAGACTACAAAATTATTCCACTGTGAAAGTCAGGAATATAGAAAGGAGTTTTAAGGAGACAGATGTATACTCTTTAGAGGTGGAGGGAAATCATAACTTTGTTACCACTGATGGGTTGATCGTACACAATTGCTTTCCAAAAGACGTTAAAGCCCTGGTCTATAGGGCCCGAGAGCTTGGAGAGGAACCCAGAATCATGGATGCCGTAATTGACGTTAATGAAGGGCAGCCAGTTAAGTTGGTTGAACTCCTTAAGAAGCACGTTCCCGAGCTGAGGGGAAGGAGGGTTGGAGTGCTGGGTCTGGCATTCAAACCTGATACTGATGATATAAGGGAGAGCAGGGCTATTCCGGTTGTAAAGAAGTTGCTGGATGAAGGTGCCCACGTGGTCGCTTATGATCCTAAAGCGATGGAGGAGTTTGGCAAGCTGTTTCCTGAGGTAGAATATTCTGACGTTGAGGCAGTGATGAAGTGTGAGGTTATATTGATAGTTACTGAGTGGGATGAGTTCGAGTCGCTGGATTATACAGGTAAGGTGGTTATTGATGGGAGGAAGGTAGAAAAAGCCAGAAAAGAAGCAATGATTTATGAGGGGGTTTGCTGGTAAGGGATTTATAACTTCCACACCAGCAACTCTTCCTGGCGAGCATGAATTGTGATAGTAATGGAAGAAGATAGATCTCTCTTAATAAAGACTCTGGGCGATTCTCCGAAGGTGAAGATTATTGATTTCCTAATGGAGAATACATTATTCGACTTCTCTAAAAAAAGATAAGAGATAATAGAAGACCTCGGAATGAGCAAGAAAACCTTTTACAGAGTTTGGCCTGAAGTAGAGGAGCAGGGCATAGTTGAGAGAACAAGGAAGCTTAATATGGGTGGAAGTGAGGCATTTCTTCGATTGCTTCAAAGCACTCCTCAAGAGAGATTCCAAAAAATATTCTCCACCACTTCCCCGTGTGACGGAAGTAGGCCAGATTGTATTTGTCCTCTTCGAG
>CAZQTT010000033.1:0-26663 GCA_964596255.1 uncultured archaeon | reverse complement strand
CTACTAGCTTCTACCTCGGCCTGGTAAAAAAGGGTTCCAACATGTGGTCAGGTTTCTTCAGGTTACAGAATGAGGGTCTTCGTGAAGTAGAGGACGAATAATCCGGCTATCATGGTAAATATTATGTTCTTAGTCCTCCACGCCGCCAGGAGAGCCACACAACCTGCCAGAGTCTCTGCATCTACGGTCAATACCTGATCCTGGTTCAACAGCAGTTCCGGGAATACCAGGGCAGCGAAAAGAGAGACCGGCACGTACTTCAAGAATTTCAGGTCAGATTCTAAGGGATTCAGCATGGGGATGAGCCGAGGTATGTAGGTCACCAGGGCCATACCCACAATCACCAGAGTTATCTGGCTTATCTGGTCCATTTTTCAGCCACACCTCCTATCATACATGCTACCAGAGTCGCAATCAGAATATTCCACCCCTCGGGAAGAAATATCAAAGCGGTAGCCAGAAATCCGGAGAATAGGGCAATACCCACATCAAGTCTGGTATTGATGTTCAGGACCAATATGCTGATGAACAGCGCCACTAAAGTGAACGGCAGGACGTCCGCAATACTGGTCGGAACAATGGACCCAAAGAAGAGGCCCACTACTGTTCCTCCTACCCATGAAGAGTAACACAGAAAATTGAGCCCCAGATGATACCTCGTATCCCCAGTCCCCTCCTGAAATCTTCTTGAGGCAAGGGCAAATGTCTCATCCGTTATGCCAAAGGAGACAAGAGCTTTCTTCAGCCTGCTGACGTTCCTGTAAAAAGGTGAGAAGTAACTGCTCATCAGGATGTGCCTCAAGTTGACCAGAAATGTGGTGGCCACTATTAGGGCAGCTGAAGTGTTCTTGGTTATCAACTGGAGGGCAATGAACTGAGATGCCCCTGCAAACACAATGAGGGACATCAGGATGGCATTACCTCCAATATACTCCTTGGCAAGGATTCCGAATGCCACGGAGATGGAGAAATAACCGATGATGATGGGGAAGGCATCAGTGACCGCTTTTGATCTTCTTACCATGTCGCAAGGTGAATACCCCAGCTTTTAAGATTATCTGGTTCAGATATAAGTAAAATAATATAGTCTGCCATGGGATGGATGGATGTGGAAGGGACCAGCCTTTTAGACCAGACCAAGATCTTCCTGAAACGCAAATTCAGTGAGTACTACCTCCATAACGAGCTGGAGCTTCCTCCTGAGTTCGAAAAAAGAGAGCTGGCATTTGTTCCTCTGGAGAGCCTCCCTGTTTTCATGATGCACAGGCATCTGTCCTTCGGTCCTCAGGAGTTCAAGTCCTATATTACGGATCAGGTGCCCGCCAACATATACTACTCCTCCGCCTACTACGAGAATCCTCGGGCAGAGAAAATGGAAGATAAGGGGTGGCAGGGAGCCGATCTGATCTTCGATATCGACGCTGATCACTTGCCCATCAAGGATACTTCTCTCAACTCCTCACTGAAAGCTGCCAAAAAAGAGATAATCAAGCTGGCAGACGTTCTCATTTCCGATCTGGGGTTGGATAAAAAGCACGTCAAAATAGTCTTTTCCGGCGGCAGAGGCTACCACTTACATGTTTACGATCCCCGTTTCAAGAAGCTGAACTCCAGCGAGAGGAGAGAGATCATCGACTACTTGATGCTCAACGATATCAACTTTGATTTCGAGATACCCAAGTCGAATCAGGGCGAGAGGATAAGGCAGTGCATGAAAGAGGTCTCCTCCTACCTGCTGGAAGAGGATAGGCTGGAGAAACTGCTGAAGAAATATCGGTTGAAGGATAAAAGAGAAGAGATAAAATCCATATTGTCCACAGGCAACTTTGAGAAACTGGCGAAGAGTAAGAAGAAGAAGGAGCTGTTCCAATCTCTGTTCGATAACTGTGTTTCCAGAGTGGCGCTCAATTTTGATGCTCCGGTAACAGCAGATATAAAAAGACTGATAAGACTTCCCAACTCCCTCCACGGGAAAACGGGTTTTCGGGCCGTGCCAGTAAACTATAATAATCTAAACGATTTTGACCCGTTAAGAGATTCCACTCCATTTGGAGAGGAAAAAATCAAGGTAAGGGTAAGGAAAATAAGAAAAGAGGATTTGAGCTGGGCCTACGAAGAGCTGGGTGGATATCCCAAACCAGGGGATAAGATAAAGGTGCCCGAAAACGTTGCGGTCTTTATGTTCTGCAGGGGGATGGCATTATATGGACATTGATAAGTTGCTGTTGATTCTGGAAAAGAGTAAGGGAGAGAAGATACAGAGCATAGAAGAAGATTTCTACGCCAGACTGAACAGCAGAATAAAGGAGCTCGAAAGTAAGAAAAGAGAAGTTGAAGATGACAGAGAGAGCTTCAGGATCGACGATGAGCTAAAGACCTTGAAAAGGATACAGAGAAAGATATTTGAAGTCAGGACCAGCAAGATCGTTAGAGCTGCATGGGCCGGTGTCTGCGGAACTGAGACCGGAATGGAAGGTTTTGAGAATCTCACCCAGGCGGAAAAGAATCTTTTTAATGAGCTAATAGATTCCATCAAAAACTTTAAGAGCTGGGCCTTTAGCTCTGAGCTGGAAGAGAAAAAGAGTAAAGAAGAATCCGAACCCGAATACGTTGTCTTGAGGGTCAAGGAAGATGTTGATGAATTTGAAGGTGTTAATGGAAAAACATATAAATTGGGAAAGGAGGACGTAATTACGCTTCCTTCACTTAACGCTAAGGTCCTGATAAATAGCGGAACTGTGGAGGTTATTGACACTCAACACATAATGCGAAAGGAGTGATAGGTGATACAATATGAAGCATCCCAAGCAAGTAAGAACACATTGCAAATACTGTAATAAGCATACTGTTCACAAGATCGAAAGAGTAAAGAAGGGTAAAGCCAGCTCTCTGAACTGGATCGACAGGCAAAAAGCCAGAAGAGGAACTGTAGGAAATCTTGGTAAATTCAGCAAGGTACCTGGTGGAGATAAGCCCACCAAAAGAGTTAATATAAGGTATAAATGCACCGAGTGCAATAAAACCGAGCACAGACCTACTTGGAGAGCGAAGAGGTTCGAACTGGAGTGATAATATGGCCGAGAAGAGAAGCAAGTTCATTAAGGTAAAATGTCCGGATTGTGAGAACAACCAGATAATCTTTGATTACGCTTCAACAGTCGTAAAATGCCTGGTCTGCGGCAGAACCCTGTCAGAGCCCACTGGTGGAAGAAGCGAAATAAAAGCAGAAGTTACGGAAGTTATTGAATAAATTGAGCTTCCTTTTTATTAATTACTCTTGATACTGGTTTTGGCTGGATAGATTATTTTTATTTACTTCAAGTTGAGTTGTGCTGATGAGCGAAGCAACCCTCACCAATATTCTCCACAGACTCGAGGAGCTATCTAATCCCAAGCTTCTGAAGGCATGAAGAGGTTCGGAATAGATCCCGAATGCTTATGGGATACCCTTTCCCGGCTTAGAGGGATAGCAAAAGAGACAGGTAAGGACCATGAGCTGGCGTTACAACTGTGGAGAAGTAATGTTCATGAGGCAAAGCTATTGGCCAGCATGATCGATGAGCCTCAAAAAGTGACTGAAGAGCAGATGGACGAATGGGCTGAAGACTTTGACTCCTGGGACGTCTGTGATCAGTGCTGCAATAGTCTCTTCAGGAAAACTAGATATGCCTACAAAAAGATAGATGAGTGGAGCTATAGAGAAGAGGAGTTCATCAAGCGGGCTGCCTTCAGCCTCATGGCCAGCCTGGCCGTTCACCATAAGAAAGCCGATAATCAGAGGTTTGAGGAAATGCTTGTCATCATCAAGAGAGAAGCTTCCGATAGCAGGAACTACGTGAAAAAAGCGGTTAACTGGCCTTAAGACAGATAGAGAAGAGAAATCTGTACCTCAATAAAAGGGCAGTTGATACAGCCAAAGAGATTTATGGTATGGATATCAAAAGTGCCCATTGGGTTGCTTCTGATGCTTTGAAGGAGCTGACCAGTGAAGTTATCCTGAACCGGCTAAGGAGTAAAGAGCTCAAAGCTGATAATCAATGTTGATAATTAGGGTGTTAATATGGGAAGAGTTGAGGATGCGGTATCAAGTTTCAAGTAAGTTTACATCTTCTCGCAGGCGATAGTCTCCACCTACGGCCCGGAAATGGGACTGGATAAGGAAACAGTATTGAGGATATCCTGCCCCTTTGGTGGAGGAATAGGTAGAAGGGGAGAGACCTATGGAGCGCTCATGGGAGCTTTTATGGTCATAGGTCTGAAATTCGGCAGCAATAAACCCAAAGATGAGGAGAACAAAGAGAAATCGTTTAGGGTTCTTAATGATGTTGCCGAGAAGTTTATTTCCCGTCAAGGCAGCCATTTGTCCTCAATACGTAGAGTGTGCAGCAGAGATTCTGGAGGAAACGCTGTAACAATTCCCTATAGAACACGGTGGAGGTTTACAAAATACAATTCTTCAAGTGCAAGTAGGATAATTACTAATTCATATCCTGTATGGAGAAAATATAAATATTTGACAGCATTCCACCGATTATGAAGAAATTAGTATTTATACTATTACTGGTTCTGTTTATAACTCCGGTTCAGGTTCAGGCTCTGGAGATGCTTTCAGATGATGAAGTTACCATTACCAGCCCCATAGACGATGACGTTTTCGCTTCCGGTGGTTCGCTGAACATTAACGCTCCCATCTCGGGAGCAGTGGTTTCAGGCGGCACAGTAAACATTAACGCTCCCATCGAGAGGGATTTGTTCGTTGCCGGTGGAGATGTCAATATCAACTCAGATGTAGGTGGAAAGATCGTTGCTGCTGGTGGCAGTGTAAATATTGCGGGTAACGTGGGAACCAACGCTGTCATTGCAGGAGGGAACGTCAGGATACACTCCACCTCCACCATTGGAAGGGATACGATCATAACTGGCGGTAGTGTGGTCAACGAGGGTAAAATAACCGGCAACCTCACGGTAAGGAGTGGTGACTTTCAGAATACGGGGACTGCTGGCATGGTTGACTACCAGAGAACAGAATTCGGAGAAGGGTTCATGCAGGATGTCAGAGGTTTGTTAAACATCCTGGGAACTCTAATAACACTGGGATTAATAATACCGGGCATTTTGATGGTCAGACTATTCCCCGCACCTTTTATGAAAGTAGAGCAGGAAGTTAGGAGATCGCCCATCAAGAACACCGTGCTGGGATTCATTCTGGCTATCGTCTCCGTTGTGATGATAGCCATTCTGGCAATTACTGTAGTGGGACTGACCTTAGCAATCATAATGGGAATGTTCTTCCTGGTGGCCATCATGCTCTCCAGCCTGTTCGTTTCATACAGTGTGGGACATAAGATACGCTCCATGCTCAACAAGGAAATGGGGAACATGGCAGTATTCATCATTGGATTCGTAATCCTCTACTTGCTGTTCAGGATTCCCTTTGCCGGACCTATCATCGGTATAATCGTCACAAGTCTTGGATTTGGAGCTATAATCTTCGCCATCAGAGCAAACTGGAAACAACTTACTGCTAAGAGCGAATCATAAGTATTGACAGGTAAGGTGCATTATGAGGATCGGAGTGTGCGGTATTGCCTGCGAGAAATGTCCTAAAATGACCAGAGGATTGTGCCCTAATAGTGAGCAGGTTTTAGGCCGAAAGAGAATAAGTTCTGCAAAATAGTTAGTTGTGCCCACAACAAGGGAATTGAGTTGTGCTTTGAGTGTCCGGAATTCCTCTGCGAGATAACCAGGTCGGGACCGATAAGCTACAGTTTCTGCACCTATCTTGCCGGAAAGGGTTAGATTTTTTTAATTAATACTTTAACTGACCGATTATGCTTAGATGCTGGATACCTGAGATGCTGGAGGTTTTGAATGAAGTTTTTGGCATTACAGCATATTCCTGATGAGCCCATGGGTATACTTGAAGACATTTTGACAGAGAAGGGAATAGAATACGAATACGCTAAAGTTTATGAGGATAACCAGCTTGAAAAAAGGGATTTTACCCACCTAGTCGTCATGGGTGGGCCAATGGGCGCTTATGAAGAGAAGGAATACCCGTTTCTCGCAGAGGAAAAGGCATTGATAAAAAGAGCTTTCAGAGAAGACATTCCTGTTCTGGGTATCTGTCTTGGAGCTCAACTAATAGCCAGTGCTCTGGGTGGAGAAGTGTACCCCTACAGACAGGAAATCGGATGGTTCAGGGTAAGCAAAATGGATGACCATTCGTTAACTGAAAATTTGCCCCAAACAATGATGACTTTCCAGCTGCACAACGATACCTTTGAGCTCCCCTCTGGCTCCTCGCTACTCTATACAGGCGAGGGAGTAAGGAACCAGGTTTTTATAGTGCGGAATGCCGTAGGCCTGCAGTTCCATCTTGAAGTGACGCCAGAGCTTTTAGAGTCCTGGATGAAAGTAGAGAAGTCAATATCAGATACGAATAAGAGGTCAATATTATCAGAAATGAAAAACCATATCGAAGAAATGAACCACAACTGCAGAAAATTGTTCAACTCTTTTCTGGATTTATAGTCTTTCTACAATTTTTCGTGGTCAAGGGCTTCTCTTAGACTTTTTTATTGCTGCTCAAGCTTTGATCCTTCTTTTTACTTCTTTTTCCACTTCAAGGATTGCTGTTTTTGTTGAAAATACTTGTTTAGTATAATAATAATCTTAATTAAATTCTCTGGACTTATAACATCAATATAGTAAAAATTCTTTTAATTACTACGAGATTTTCAAAGAAATTTTGATTATAACTGGTCGAATAGTGAAAAAATTTAAATACTCTAACTCAGGTGAGGTTTTCAGGTGATAAAAAATGGCAATAGACAGTGGAGATACAGCTTGGATACTGGTCGCTACAGCCCTGGTTATGCTCATGACCCCTGGTGTGGGGCTGTTCTACGGTGGAATGGTCAGGAAGAAGCATGTAATATCGATGATAGGTTTATCATTCGTGGCATTCGCTCTGGTCAGTATTCAATGGGTATTGTTTGGTTATAGTTTGGCATTTGGACCCGATATAAGCGGATTTGTAGGGAACCTCGATTTCTGGGGACTGAAGGGAGTTGGAATGGGTAGTGAAAGCCTTACTATACCGGATTTGTTGTTCATGGTATTCCAGTTGGTTTTTGCTGCCATAACATTGGCTATTCTCACTTCCGCAGTAGCAGAGAGAGTTAAATTGAGCTCATTCATTGTGCTGGGACTTCTGTGGACAACCATAGTGTATGACCCTCTGGCCCACTGGGTGTGGGGCGGTGGTTGGCTGGCCGAGATCGGAGCCCTGGACTTTGCAGGAGGAACTGTAGTCCACATAAGCTCGGGATTTTCGGCACTGGCTCTGGCAATCGTAATAGGCAGAAGGATCGGGTTCGGCGAGGAGAACATGGAGCCCCACAACGTGCCCATGACCCTTCTCGGTGCGGCACTGCTGTGGTTCGGATGGTTCGGGTTCAACGCCGGAAGTTCTCTGGCAGCAGATGGTCTGGCAGCGAATGCATTTGTGGTAACCAACACCGCCGCAGCTGCAGGAGCTCTGGCATGGCTGTTCGCCAGCTGGTGGAGCGGCAAACCCAGCTCTCTGGGCATGGTGAGCGGAGCCATAGCTGGGCTGGTAGCCATAACCCCGGCCGCAGGATTCGTGGACCCCTTATCATCCATAGTGATCGGTGCGGTTGCTGGCGTTATCTGTTACAAGGCATTGCTGTTCAGAGTCAAGAAGGGACTGGATGAGAGCCTTGACGCCTGGGCCATACACGGTGTAGGCGGAGTATGGGGTGCTTTAGCCACAGGAATATTCGCCGTAGAATCAATCGGTGGAGCCAGCGGACTGTTATACGGTAACGTCGACCAGTTCATAGCTCAAGTGATCGGGGTGAGTGCAGCCATAGTTTATGCTTTCGTGCTGACGTTCGTTCTGGCCAAGGTGATCGACGCAGTGATGGGTCTGAGAGTGACCGATGAGGAAGAATATGTGGGTCTGGATATTTCCCAACATGGGGAACATGCCTACGCGTGAGGTGGTCAAAAATGAAGATGAAAGTTGAAGCCATAATCAGGCCAGAGAGACTCGACATGGTAGAAGAAAAACTTGAGAAGGCGGGATTCATGGCCATGACCGTGACAGAGGTCAAGGGAAGAGGCGAGCAGAAGGGGATAACCCTCCAGTTCAGAGGAAGAACAATGGACGTAGACCGCTTACCCAAAACGAAACTGGAAATTATCGTTAAGGAAGAAGACGTAGATAAAGTAGTAGAGACGATCGTAAGCGGAGCCAAAACAGGTAAATACGGTGACGGAAAGATATTCGTCCTGCCAGTGGAGCGAACGGTTAGAGTAAGAACAGGTGACGAAGAATAAACCACAACTCAAGAACTCCTTTACTTTTCTTTTTTCCTATTCTCTCTTTTTTAGAGACTTTATTTACTATTACTATAATTAAGATTAAAGATGGTTTAGCAAGTTTAATAAGAAGAGGTGGTGTCATAAAGTGATTCTGCGGCTGAGCAGCAGCCTACTGACCAGCAAAATGGTAATTCTCATTTCACTTGATACCTTATTTTATTATCCTTTCTGAAGTTCGTGGCAGTTTTCTGGAGCTAATTTTTTTCACTCTGAGAAGGAATAATCAGAGGTTATCAGGGATATAATGAACATAACAATGGTGAAGGAGATTATGAGGATAACTGGATCTAATATCTCTCTAAGACTTGCCCCTTCCATGGAGAGAGATAGCGCCTGAATGGTGGAAGCGATTATGGGGAAGATAATGGGGAACATTATTACCGGCAGCAGCAGCTCCCTTGCCCTGGAGTTCAACACCAGAATGGAAAGCGAAGAAGCAACTATTACGAATCCTGTATTTCCCAGGGTTACGGCGACAATGGCCATTAATGGATTGGCGATCTGGAGGTCGAATAGTCCAATGAAGATGGGAAGGACTATGGCCTCCATCAACAGCATGATGACCAGGTTGTATCCGATTTTCCCCAGCAAAATATCGTTGGGAGTTAATGGTGAGAGTTTGAGCCCTTCAAGGGTTTCCAGCTCCACTTCCCTCAAGAAGGCTCTGCCGTAGCCCAGCATACCCACAAAGAGGAATACCAGCCACAGCAATCCGGAGAATAGAGAGGGAGGTAAGTCCTCACGGACACCTATGGGCATGGCTATGCTGAACATTATAGAGGTTATAAGAGCGAAGAGGATCATGAGGTTGATGGTGTTCTTGGTCCTGAACTCTATCTTGAGGTCCTTTTTGGCCACTTCCAGAAAGCTCATTCCACCACCTTTACTCCACCACCTTTGGCTGAACCAGGTCCATGTAGGTATCCTCTATCTGCTCGCTCATTGAGGAGAAGTGAACTATCTCTCCGCTTATTATTATAGCCACATTATCACAGATTTTGGCCTCTTCCAGGTCGTGTGTGGCCAGCAGAACTGTCCTATTGGTTTTATAGTCTTCAAGATATTCCAGTAGCTCTTTCCTTCCCACAATATCCAGACCGCTGGTAGGCTCATCCAGAATAAGTAGTTCAGGGTTGTTGAGCAGGGCTCTTGCGATGGACAATCTCTGCTTCATGCCCCGCGAAAAGGATTTAACCTGAGTATGTTTCCTCCGCTTGAGCCCCATTTTGGACAGCACTTCATCTATTTTATTCAGGAGGTCCTTCACTTCATACACTTTACCGTAGAACGTGAGATTCTCGTTGGCGGTGAGCTCACCATAGAGGAACGGGTTATGGGATACCATCCCCATCTTCTTTCTGAGATCTTTGGAGAACTTCCATGGCTGGTGATCAAAAACCGTTATCTCGCCGTCTGTGGGCTTGGTGATACCGCTGATGAGCTTTAAAAGAGTTGTCTTGCCTGCGCCATTTGGTCCCAGCAGGGCTAACGACGTGTTACCCTCGATTTCGAGATTTATACCGTTGAGAGCTTTGAACGACCCAAAACTCTTTTTCACGTCCCGCAGAACAATACTATTATTCAAAGCAGATCCCTCATAAGATTACTAATGCCGATGGCGATACCGTCGACCTCAATGTCATCTCCCTTGGCACCGTCACCCACAACGTATAGATTTTTGTAAGGGGTTTTGTTGCCCACATCACTGCCCGCTTTAACTCTATTGACGGGCCATCCGTTGCTGTAACTCTGAATTGCGATTACTTCATATTTATATTTTTTGAGTATGTTTTTCAATTCGTTCAACCCGGAGTATATCTCGTATTTGAGGTTGGAAGTGAGGGTGGGCTGATGAGCCATCAACAGGTGCTTACCCTTAGGGGCGAGGTTGGGGTCGGTGTTGGTGACCTCGTTCAACCCGGAGATCCTCTCCAGCTCGGGAGTAAACAGGATACCGTTATGACCCACAAAAGGCTCGTCAATACTGATGGAGAACTTGATGCCGCTGCTGGCTTCCAGATCGATCACCTGCTGTCTGTACTCATTATCGTCCAGCAATTTGGCGGTTGCTTCATGACCCAGATTGGACAGGACCACATCATAATACCTGTTCTGACCCCTGACCTTCAACCCGTTGACGGTGTAATCATTTGATAGTATCCCTTCCACTTTCCTGTTGAGGGAGACGATTCCGTCGTTGCTCTTGATGACATCCAGCAGGGAATCGGTAACCGACTTGCACCCGCCCACCGGTACTCCGGGGCCCTTGTATTTTTCGAGCTTCTGGCCAATGGACAGGAACTTGGAGAACTTGAGGTCCGAAGAAGTAACGCTCAGGGACCACCCCAGGAATGAGCGAAGAAAATTGGCGGTGAACGGATCAAGACCATCTTCGAACTTATCCAGTGACCTGTCCAGTCTGAGAGCCTTATAAAGCAAAGTCCACTGACCCAGCTTTATTTTTGAACTGAGAGGGAAGTCTTTTCTCCTTAAGGAACAAACCTCGCCCTTCCACAGAGCCTCGCCTTTTGGTTTGGAGTCCTCGATCTCCACCTCAGCTCCCACCTGCTTCAACAGTTGAGCTAAGGGACCTCTCTTGCCGTGGGGGATCATGTGAAGAGCTCCGGTAGATATCTGATAATCCTTGTAGTTTATGCTGGTGAACCTGCCGCCAGGGAAGGGAAGCCTCTCGTAGACATCCACATTATACCCGTTTTGAGATAGAATAGCCGCTGAGGTCAAACCGCCCAATCCTGCCCCAATAACCGCAACCTTCATTCTTCCACGAACCTTATAGCCTCAACAGGACAATTCCTCACACATCTCTTGCACTCATTGCATTTCTCCATGTCGAACTCCGGACGCCCCAAAACCTGAACAGCCTCTTCCGGACACACCAGCATACAGAAAGCGCACCCAACACAGTAGTTGGCCACAGTTATCATCTAACCAAACTTTAAGAATACATTAAAAAAGATTTGCGATTAAAGATTGATTTCTATTGTCAGGTTTTATCCACTATAAACTTAATTTATTAAATATTCTTCAGAGTTCAGGTGGCGCAATTATTTCTATGTGTCCGTATCCGAGCATCTCGTTTGTTAAGTTGACCATTCTTCTGGTTTTCACTTTAACCAGATGCTTAAAATTCCAGCTGATAAGATAGTCAATATCATTGGTTACGGCTATGGCAACGTGCAGTGCGTCACTCCTATAACTCTCAGGAAAGATGTTGTTTTTAATGTATTCGTCTGCAAGTTTTTCACATTCATCAGAAAGAGTTAGATGTTGAATTTCTTGAGGGCGTCTTCCATCTTATTCTTAACTTCAGCTGTTGCCCAGGATATTTCTTCTTTCACCAGAGTGGAGACATACCATTAGTATCCTGCAACCCTCCAGAACTCCTCCGTCATTTTCTTTCTTTCCTGGGTTCTATCATCAAATAATGCACTAATAACTGAAGTGTCGAGGTAAATGGATTTAGTCATAAAATCGTTATTAAATCAGGCTTTTCACTTTTTTGGAATACGTTTCCAGAGCCCTGAGGAGGTGAAGCTCGAACATCATATCATCATCCGGGAATTCGGTTCTGACCTCCTCTTCCAGCTTATTATAAACGTCCTTAGGAACTCCCAGCTCCTTACTCCTCTTCTCCACATCGAACATTTATTTCCACCCTAACCTTTTAAACCTTAATTAATAACTCAAGTTGACTTTTCATAAATAATTTGCCGATTAGTGGCTAGTGGTATAACTGAAAAAGTTCTGTTGTAATCTAATGGAAAATGTATAGTAATTGAAGTATTATCCTTGTATAATGGCTAAAAAAGCCGGAAAATTGAAAAATACCGAAGAACTCTCTAAGATTGAGATTGAGGAAGGAGAGTCTGCTATAGTTGAAGGTATTGAAGACGTTAAGATTTTACTTGACCGGAAGAAAGAGAATACTACAAAACCTTAACACCATTTAAATTATTACCATTAAGCACTGTGAGCTTTGGCATGGGAGAGCTCCATATTAACCAGAACAGAATAATCAGGTGAGATGTCCAATTCGACCAGGTCTTCATCCTCTAAGGGTTTGCCATGATGACATGTTGTGGGAAGGGTGTGGGCCAGTATCTGCTGCCATGGTGTTAGGATATTGGGACAACAACGGGTATTCGAACTTTCCAAACGACTATGAAGGTCAGCTACAGCAGGAGCTTGCCGATGCAATGGGAACTTATGATGGTAGCGGATCTACACCTATGCAAAATGTTGCACCGGGGATTAATGATGTATGCAACGACCATGGTTATGGAGATTGGGCGTACTCTGTTTTGACATGCCCTTGGTACCTTGTTACTAATTCAATTGATAGCGGAAACCCACTTGTTCATTATATGTGGGATGCTGGGTCACCATACTTTGAAGATGAAGAATATGGTAACCACATAATTGAAGTCCATGGATACTGTCATGAGCCCGGTTGCCCCGGTAAGTACCTTATTATTTATGACACTTGGGATACTACGACCCATTGGCTTAACTGGGGAAATTGGTATTACTCACAAACAACATTTGTAGAACCGTAGAACCAGAATCGGGGGAAAACGAACACTTTAAATTATTTCTCTTTTTTTAGGTGTTTAAAATGAACATTGTAAATTACTTGGCAGCGATAATAATTGGGTTTTTTACGGGATTGATGTGGTTTTTCGTGTTTACTGCGTTTGGCCCCACGCTTAAGACTACAGGTTTCATTGTAGCAACAGTAATCGCCTTGTTAGCTCTGGTATGCTCCACATTCTTCTTTACAGAGGGGGAGGGCAGAAGAAGTACTGCAATTATAGTGGTTTTGTTTGTAGTCTTTACATCATATACTTCCTGTTTCCTTATGGACTCCTTTATGGGAAAGGCAGATTGGAAGTACCCCTTCTACCACCCTGTACCCGGGGACTGGAGTTTAGCCAATGAAGAGGAATGGAATTTTCTTGAGCCCAGGTGTGCTACTTCAAGCTACGCCAGAGGCAATCAATCCATTCAGGTCGCTGACTTCTATTACAGAGAAATCATAACTTATAACCCCTACCACTCCATACCTCAATCCCTCTACGATAAACTCACTTGCGGCATCGCTCTCTCCAGCACCGCCTACCAGGACTACAAGGAGAGGCTGGATAACCAAGGTTTTGAGATTAAAGAAAACTCCTCCAGCTCAAGGTTTACAGCAACCAACAACACCACCGCAGTCTACTGCTATTTGGACGGTAAACACCTTGTGGTCGCCAAAGCAACCAAGGATAACATGCACCTGCTCAACAATGTAAGGGAGAAGGTTAGGAATTAATTAGGAGGTGTGTATGAAGGGTAAGATATTGGTTTGTTTGTTTATGGCTGTTCTTCTGCTTGGCTGTGCCCAAATGTCGGCAGAAGAAATAGTTGAGAAAGTGCAGGAGGAGAGTAGGTCAATGGATAGCATGAAGGGTACAGCAACGGCAGTTAGGTACTCTGATGGAAAAAAAGATAGTAGTAAGCTTAAGTTTTGGAGGGAGAACTCCAGTTACAGATATAGTATAGGTAATGATACTAAGGTATATAATGGCAGTGTTCTGTGGAAGTACAATGGAGATCGCAATAAAGTTCATGTGTTTAACGTGAAACAGATGAATGCAACTAAATATGCATCTCAAGTAGGATTCACATCTGTTTGGGCAATTAACATTGGAGATGAGCTTAATAGTAGTGCAACTGAGGTTAATCTTTTGGGCAGTGAAAAAATCTCAGGCAGAGTCTGCTATGTCTTGAATGTGACAAGACAAGATACAAGCAAGAAGGTGTGGATTGACAAGGAGTACTGGTATCCGTTGAAAGTATACCAAGATTTTGATGAACACAACGAGACTATGGTTTTTCGAGTGGAGTTCAACACCGACATAGATGACAGCAAGTTTAACTTCACCCCACCTGAGGACGCAAAAGTAGTTAAATATAACCAGTCAAAGCATGCCAAGTATATCTAACTTGATTCCTCAGAAAGATTGATCAGATAGTGGGAAAACAAATCTTTATTTAGGATCTTGGTTATGAGCAAGAAAAGTTATGCGAAATCGGTTTTCACAGGAATCCTTGTAGCGGTTTTATTATCAATCTATATCTTCTTTTTAGTGCCCTTCATTCATGCTTCTACTTGGGCATATGGTTTAGTTATTTCTGCGTTGGTAGTACCTCTCTTAGGCATCTATTTGGAGGGTGAGAGCAAGAAAGCGTCAGCCATAATGCTTGTTTTGTTCGTGGCTTCAGCCTCTCTTGCTTCATGGGTTCTAATGGACTCGTTTGTCGTTCCTCAAGAGCATAAAGCCCCCCGATACCAAATACTTTCTAACGTGGAGGGTAAACACATAGTCAGAGATTCAAGATACCACGATGAGCCTACTTGGAGAATAACAGAATTCTTCTTAATCAACCCTGCTTCATATCCTGATGAGCCTATCTGGGGTTTTTATGAGCCTGACTACTATACTGTTGCGTACATGGAGAAAAACAAGTCTTTAGAAGTTGCAGACTTCTATTACAGGGGTTACTTGACTTTCAATCCCTACTACTCCGTACCTCAAGCCCTACACAAAAAGCTGGCCTACGGTTATGCTACCTCCGTCAGTGGATACAAGGATTATAAAACCAAGTTAGAGAGCCACGGATTCAAGATTGAAGAGAACTCTTCGAGCTTTATAGCAACAAATGACTCCACAGTAGTCCACTGCTACCTGGACGGTAAACACCTTGTGGTCGCCAAAGCAACCAAGGATAACAGTCACCTGCTCAAGCAGGTGGTCAACCAAGTGGTGGAATCTCCATAAGGATGAATAGTTTAGAGTTAAAAGAGGTTGAACTGGTAGTTGGTTGGTATGAGCAAGAAAAGTTATGCGAAATCGGTTTTCACAGGAATCCTTGTAGCATTTTTATTAACTTACTTTGGATTCTTTGGGGTTGAAGCTTCTTGGATATGGGATTTAGTGGTTGGTGCGTTGGTAGTGATAGTACCTCTTTTGGGTATTTACTTGGGGGGTGAAGGCAAGAAGAGTTCAGTTATAATGCTTGTTTTGTTCGTGGCTTCAGCTTCCCTTGTCTCATGCCCTCTAATGGACTCGTTTGTCTTTCCTCAAGAGCATAAAATCCCTCGCCAGTTACCTTATAAAATCCAATATTACACTTATTACTCTTCACCCTCTTCTCCCGAACTTGAAGTAGAAATACAATACCATAGTGAACCTACTTGGAGAATAACAGAATTCTTCTTAATCAACCCTGCTTCATATCCTGATGAGCCTATCTGGGGTTTTTATGAGCCTGACTACTATACTGTTGCGTACATGGAGAAAAACAAGTCTTTAGAAGTTGCAGACTTCTATTACAGGGGTTACTTGACTTTCAATCCCTACTACTCCGTACCTCAAGCCCTACACAAAAAGCTGGCCTACGGTTATGCTACCTCCGTCAGTGGATACAAGGATTATAAAACCAAGTTAGAGATCCACGGATTCAAAGTAGAGGAGCGTGAATCAGGTTTTATGGCGACCAACAACACTACAGTAGTCCAATGCTATCTAAATGGTAAGCATCTTATAGTAGCCAAGGCAAGTAAGGACGAAAGTCATTTGATTGATCAGTAATGGTCAGGTGATTTAGACTCAAAAACTCACCGATAGATGTTCTAGTAGTAAGTAAAATAAGAATTATTAAATTAAGATGATCAGATTAGATAATCCCCAACTCACTCAACTTATCCGGCAAGTAAGTATCAGTAACGTAGTCAAGCCCATACTTGGCGAGGGCCTGCTGTTCTGATTTCTTGTTCAGTTCGAGCTGCATATTCACCTCTTTTTTCCAGAACTCACTGTCAAACCGAGGGTCGGTCAGAATGGAGTTCAGAGCTCGTATATCCTTATCCGTCAGCTTGTCCGATGGCAAATCATAATGAACGATATCCGAGGGCATCACCCCGATGAAGGTGGCGGAGGGAGTAGCGATATACTCGGAGAGGTGGGCTGATTTGATGGAGCCGTAGGCGATGCTGGCGAATATTCTGTAGCTCCAGGGATCGCCATCCGTGAATATCACCACAGGCAGGTTTAGCTCTTTGTTCAGCCTTCTAAGCAGCCTTCTGGTGCTCCTGGCGGGCTGTCCTTTGAGGTGGACGATAAGGGAATCGTAGTCCTGATCAAAATTGTTCTCTACCAGCCTGTCCCTCATACCGCCGGTCTCTATAGCGATAACGAACTTAGCATCATGATCTACGAACTCCGTCTTATCCACATTGACCGGTATCTGGTATCCTGCTTCACCCACGTCGTCCTGGCAGTGTATCTCTCTAACTCCCCTCTTGGTCTCTTCCCGTATCTGCAGGGGGCCCAGGATGGTGGCGCCATCTTCTTCGGGCCTGATGTGGAAGTGTTCTCTCTGATAGTTGGTGAGGATCTCCAGGTCCTCTATGAGGCGGTCGCTCTCCTGCTGCTCACTGAATTTCCCTTTATCCCAGTTCTCCGAAATGTAGTAGAGCTCTCTGAGGGTGGATGACTTGTTGTGGTTCAACTGCTCTTTAAGGAAGCCGAGGATATATGCAGTTCTCAACAGCTGGTAGGCACCTTTCACGGATTTAGCCGATCTAATAGATTTCTTGTCGCCGTAGGTCCACACCTCACTGGACTCATTGAATGAGATGTTGTGCTTCGTTCTGGTGGATATCTCCAGCTCCGGAATCCTCCCCTCCTTCATCTGGTCGTAAACTTCTTCCGCAATGCTGATGAGTGCCTGCATGCTCTCTCTTTCCAGCTTCATGGTATCACCTGTTTCACCCTGATTTTATCATTCCGCTGCCGCCCAGCTCGTTCTCTTCCACACCCTCTATCAAGGGTTTGCGGTTGACTATCTTCCCTTTGGCTTTATACTGGAGAGAAGTTGTTTCTTCGGGCTCCAGAGAAAGCTCCCATTTCAGTGTATTATAGGATGACTGACTGACTTTCGCCTCCAATGCTTCCACATCACCATTGCACATCTCATAAACCCTGAGGTCCTTTCTTGAGGGAGTGAAATTGGATATCTCTACTGTAACATCCTGATAACCGTCATTTTCTGATACGATTCTTTCCACATGGACTTTACCCATGATCTTGTCCACCACTCTATCTACGTCTATGGGGTCTTTTTCCAGAACTTCGCAGATCTGTCTGGCGAGCAGAGGGAGAACTGTGTTGAGGGCATCCTCTTTCTTCCTCTTTTTCTTCAACCTGTCCTTTTTCTCCAGATACTCTTTAAGCTTTCTTCCCAGCTCCTGTAGGGCGAGTCTGATCTCATCGATTATCTCCGGAATGTGCGAAATAGCTTCCTTAGCCTCTGAAGTGTAAGGTATGTTGGTGGAAGCCACATGCACCATCAAGACCGCAGGACAGGCGGGCAGCTCTCCCTTGGTCTGGTGAAGCCCGTAATTTCTCCAGCTGACGCTCTCCACCGCCCTGGTTATAGCACATCCTCCCTGCTGGTAGAGCAGAGGGATCTTATTGGCATGCCGTAGAAGCCGCATCTTCTCGCTGCCGATCTCTCCACCGTAGATCAGACCGGCCTCCACCAGGAATGGATGACCGGAGAATACCTTGGGTTTTCTGGTGACGGCCTGCACCCATTCTCCCCGAAATTCTGCCATAAGGCTCTTGGTAATGAAATCCTCCCCTATGGGAGAAAGGCAGTTGGTGGGAGGGGGCAGGAACTCCGTGTTCTTGAATGAGTTCAGAAGTTTGGATATGTCCTCTCTGCTGAGGTTTCTGGGGTTTGCTTTCCTATCCAGTCCCGCTTTATCCACCACATCCTGTGCTGTCTTGTCTCCCACTTTGACAAATTCGCTCTTCAAGAAGGATTTGAGTTCCCTGGCATCTGTCTGCTGGAGCATCATTCTCAAGGTCCCCAGCTCGATCCCATGTGGGTGGGGTGAGATCTCTTCAGTAGGTTGGGGAAGCTCTTCTGACACTCGATTGAACTCGTGGATGTCTCCATCAGGATCGATGAACGTTATTTTAGTATGAGGGTTTACCACGGAAGTTTCCTTGAGGTACTCCAGAACGCTCTGCTTTCTCTCCTTGATGTAGGTTCCGGAGACAGATAGCTCCACTCTGGTGCCCCTTGCCCGGGGCCAATCAATATACTCTTCCTTTACTATCTCTGGATCGTTGGTCCTGGTGCTTATGTAGAGCTCTACTCTCTGAGCTTTCTCTTCAGGGGATGTCTTGGAAGTTATCACCACAGGATTTCCGGTGGTCAGCTGAGCGTAGAGTACAGAACCCGAAATACCGATTCCTTGCTGTCCCCTGCTCTGCTTGATGGCGTGAAACCTTGAGCCGTAAAGGAGCTTCCCGAAGATCTTGGATATCTGCTCCTTCACTATTCCGGGTCCGTTATCCTCTATAATTATCTTGAAATAGCTGTCTTCCCTATCTATTTTGATGAAAATATCGGGGAGAATGTTGGCATCCTCGCAGGAGTCTATGCTGTTCTCCACCGCCTCCTTAACACAGGTGATAAGGCTTTTAGATGGGTTAGAGTAACCCAATACGTGTTTGTTCTTCTCGAAGAACTCGGCTATACTTATCTCTCTCTGTTTTTTGGCCAGCTCCTCAGCGATCATCCAATTTCAGCCCCGACCACGGTCTGGGTCTTGGTGATTCCTTCCAGGTCTCGTATCTCGTCTACAGTTTTATTGAGCTCGGAAAGGCTGTCTGCCTCTATTATAATAACAAAATCGAACTCTCCAAAAACGTGGTATATATCCCGGATGTTCTCTCTCTGTTTTACTTCATTGTATATCTTCTTCTCGTTTCCCGGCGAAACGTTAACCATTGTTACACCGATTACCATAACGAGAGTTTGTGTCCTAATATATTAATGTTTTCGGCCATTCTGAAAGTTTTTTAGTTAATGTGTGGTTTTGATGGGTCGCCTGTTAACTCACAGGAGGTTTAGCCTGCGGAGGATATCTTACTCATGACCTGATACTTTGTTCATAACCTATAATAATAAATCTTAAATATGGATGCTTTGCCCTGTCTCAACGCATGAGCGAAATACTTGGTATGCAACCCATAACATTCGTTAGTCTGGTCCTGACGTTCCTTATTCAACTGATCATTATTCTGGCATGGGCTATTAGATGGAGGGATAGTTAAATGGACTGGCTGGCGATTTCTGTATTCATTGCTTATCTTGTTGTGATCTCGGGAATTGCTTACTTTGGAGCAAGGAGAACCAGAACGATATCAGACTTCATTTCAGCATCAGGTCAACTTGGGTTCTGGACCTATTGCCTTCTGATGATAGGCTCAGTGTTCAGTGGGATGACCCTTATCGGTGTGGCGGGTCTGGGGTTTACCACTGGCTGGGCCAACATGTGGGAGAGAGTCATAGGTCCCCCATTCGCTGTGGCTTTCGGCACCATCCTGATTGGTTACAAGCTCTACCCCCTAAGGAAGAAGATGACCATATTGACTATTCAGGATTATCTGGCCCACAGATTCGGTGACCCCAAAACCTTGAGAGCTATTGCCGGTCTTGTTTCGGCTATCACATGTTTTGTGTATTTAATAGGTCAATATACTGCTATAGGTGTTGTTAGTGAGGTTGTGCTGGGAATCCCTTACTGGATGGGGGCCACAATAGCAGCAGTAATAGTCATAAGCTATGTGCTCGCCGGAGGGATGTTCTCTACAGCCTGGACTACTTTTCTCCAATCATTGTTGATGATTATTGGTGTGTACGTAACTGTTCCTGTAATAGTGTCTTCTGTGGGAGGTTTCACTGCTTTAAATGAAGGGCTTTCCGCCGTACCTATGCTGCAGAGCCAGCTTGGAAAGGACGCCAGCTTCATGTTCGCAAATTATCTGGACCAGCCTTTTGCCCCCGCAGGCGTCCCACTGGCTGGATGGGTTTACAATATAGCATTGTTCGGAATAACTGTTCCCCTGGGCTTGATGGTCGCTCCTCATGTGGTCAACAATGTATTGACGTTCAAGGAACTGAAGTACACCAGGTATGGGCCTATTGTAATGTACGTCCTGGGAGTGCTGGCCATATTGTTGACCTCGATTGCTGGTATGGCCGCCAGAGTTGCTTGGGCTGATGGAGTAATAGACATACCTACACTGGAAACTGCAGGAATGGAATGGTCGGATATGGCGTACCCCACCATGGCAAAATACGCCCTGCCCTATGGAGTATTCATCTTGTTGCTCCCCACCATTCTGGCCGGTGTTATGTCCACCACAGATAGATTGATCCTCACTGCATCCAGCAATATATCCTACGATATCGTTAAGAACATATACAGACAAGACATCTCAGATAGAGCAATAAAGGTCACAAGCAGGCTTACTATCCTGGTTGTCGGTTTCGGCTCTCTAATCATCGCCTTAAACCCTCAGCCACTTCTGGCATGGTTTATCTGGGCAGCTCTATCCCTGATGGTTAACTGCTTCCTGTGGCCCATACTTGGCGGAATTTACTGGAAGAGGATGAACAAGCACGCTGCGAGATGGTGCATGATAGCCGGATTTGCAGTAACAATGATCACATTTGCTACATTCGAGAAAACAGTTACTATCATGAGCATCCCCCTATATTCAGTGGTACCAGGATTCATAGCCAGCAGTGTGGTAGCCATAAGCCTATCATACCTGATGGGAAACAGCAGAACAGAGAGATTGGATTAAATTTGATTAGAAATCTCAATCAAAACAGACAAATCTGTTAAAAAGACGTTTAGTTCCCCATTATGCTAATAAAGCTGTGGATCTATCTGGATTATAATAATTCTTTTATTTCTCCCATTCCCTTGCTCCTGCCTTCTCTGAAAATGAATTTCTGTCCTTTGAAGATGCAGTGGGGATTATATTTGAACTTCATCCTCACCCTGCCCCTATCACCGGCTTTCATGTATTCATTATCCATATCTTCAAATACTACTGTTTCTGATATGGTTTCCAGGTGGATGACGGGCTCATAACCTCTCTTTATTCTGGTGGGATGTCTGAAAACGATCAAATCTGCTTCAAATTCTTGGACTGGATTAATTGTCTGTCTGGTCAGGACCATGCCCCTCCTCAGCTCATCATATCTAACTCCCTTTACGGCAACTCCTACGATATCTCCACCCTCAGCCTTACCTACTCTGTAATAATGCATTTCAATGCTCTGCACCTTGACCTTTTTGAAACTACCATCGTGGAACGGCCCTATGTAAGCATCATCCCCTTCATTGACTTCTCCAGACTTAATACAACCGCTCAAAACAGTCCCCACACCGGTGACCTTATAGAGTCTGTCGATATACATCAGAAAATCTTCTTTCACTATACTTCTCTTGGGCAGCCTGTAGAGCAAAGACTCCAGGACGTCATATCCTTCCAGTGTCATGGAGGACGTCTCAATAACGGGCACCACAATATCTTTTTCTGCAATCATCTTGGCTATTTTCTCTGTTTCTGTATTATCTCGCAAGAAAATGGGAATTCTACCCACCATTTTCAGGGTTTTGGTTATTTCGGCGTTCACATTCTTTACTTTTTCCTCACCAACCATGTCTTTTTTAGTAACTGCTATTATTACCGGCAGATCCATGGTAAGCAGTATGCCCAGGTGCTCTCGAGTTGTTCTGGTCACTCCGTCATTGGCGGCTACAGTAAGTAAGCCGTAGTCGACTTTCTGGCCCAGAAGTCCCCTCATGGTGGTCCTCACCCAAGGCTCGTGACCAACTGTATCCACAAAAGAGACCAGTTTATCCGCATTCTCCACAACCCAGGCTTTTTCGCCTTTGTTGAGGGGGTTCTTCAGTTTCATTGCATCTCCTTGTTTAAATCCAAAGACGGCAAAGCTCAAGTCAGCGCTTAAACCCCTCTCGATCTCGTGCTTTAAGATGTCAAGATAGATTCTGGCGCTACCGTCACCGTCATCGGCTATACCGGTTATAAGGCAACCTATGAGAGTTGATTTACCGTGGTCAACGTGTCCTGCCGTACCCACCAGAACGTGTTCTTTGGCTTTTTTCTTGGAAATCTCCACTATCCCTACTAGGCCGTCATCTACGTTATACTCCTCAACAGAGTCAACACCGGCCCCAATTTCAGAGGCAATACCCTTTAAAACGTGAATAGTTTCATTGAAATGGTATTTATCGATGCCTTTAAGCTGACAGGAGTCGGAAACTCCTATAGCGTAAACGGCCCTTCCCTTGCCCATTATAATTCTATGATTCATCTGACAGGCCAAGGACTGGAACCTATCCCCCTGAAGGTGAAAAGGAGTCAGATACTCTTTAAATTCAACGTTATCTTTTTCCCCTTCCTGTACAATTTGTAATAATTTTTCCATCTTATTTAACCCGTAATTGCTTCTTCAATTTATTACTTTCGAATGTAGTCAAAGTTCGTGATTGGTAAACTATTTTATCCCCCATCTTTGGAGTTTATTTCCTCTATGGCCTCTTCAGCGGCATGTTTAATCTCCGTATCTTCACTGCTGAACAACTTCTTCAACTCTTCAACGTCTGATTTATCCCCTATTCTTCCCAGAACTAATGCTGCATCCTGAACAATGTTGGAGCTATCTTCTTCCAGTAATTCCTTGACCCTGGTTTTTACATCTTCCATTTTTTGAGGATAATCATTCAGGAGCCTGGTGATCAGAATTACTGCACCGATCCTGATATTAATCTCTCCTTTCTTTAATAGCTCTACCAGCATCTCTGTCTTATCCAGATCCTCTTCAATTATCTCTTTCAGCTCGTCTATTTCCCCATCCTTCAGCAATTTGCCGAAATACTCCAGCTCGTCGTTTCTCTTCTCTATCCACTCCAGCAGCTCCTCCATTGATGGGCTCAACAGCTTTATATCCTGGTTTATTATTACTGTGGGTGCAGACATTACATTGTAGTCGGAGCCCATCTCCTGGAATTGGGCCACATCGACCACATAAACGTGTATATTGCTGTTCTCGATGGCGAATTGATTGACCCTCTCCACTACCTTGGCACAATGAGGGCATACAGGCATTACAAAAACAATGATCTCAACCTCATCCTCTACCTGCTTTATTATTTGGGCGGTATCGCTTTCTAGCCCCGAATCTCCTTCGGAGAATCTGATCAAAGTGTTCAAGAATGGCTCCATCTCCATTTCGGTGGGAAGGGCGTTATACATTATATTGCTCCCAATTTTTATTCCCGGTCTGGATGAAGATTCTACGGAAGCAGTGTTAATAGTGATTTTATCGTTCAAGCTCTCAATGCCGCGGGCGAATTCCTCTAACTGAACACTAAACTCATCAGAATTTTTTGTAATTTGGATATCTACAGACCCTTTTATTTTATTTAGGATCTCTCTGGCTTTATCTTCTTCCGATTGGCTGAGCATAATCAAAGTTGGAGTCCGATTAATTATTCTTTTCCATCAACAAAGAGGATTGCAAAAGGACATTATCAGCTGCTAGGAGGTTCCAGGAGCAGAGAAACCGTTTTTTTAGCTAAAATCGGTTCTAAATATCACTGACTCTGTCCAGGGGGGATTGATAGTCTTAGTCTTTAATTGTGATGAGAAACTTATCAAACATCTCTTATGTGGGCCTCTAAAGGCATAGATTTCTTCTACATCTACAGTCGAGCTACCGTACTTTATCTTCTTGGTTTGATCTATTCTTTGGGAATACCTTCCATTATGGCCTTATCATCGGTTTTGTGTGCTTTCTCTATACCTTCTAACCTCTTCCTATGTTTTTTTGGCACTCTCTGTTCTTAAGGTATCTGGATAGGTTGTCCGTCAGCACCTCATAGTAGAGGAGAATAATCAGTACGAAGACCGATAAGGAAACCAGCACTCAATCTACCCCCAGATTTAGCCAATTAGAACCTTTTTTAATTATGGAAAAATCAGGAGCCTAATCTGGAGTTTTTGAAGTTGTATAATGAGTTCAATGTATTGCTATTATTATCACTGTCAATTATACCTGGTTGGTATAACTTCAAGTGTTGAACCACGTAGAGTAACTCTGGTCCATAGCATAACTGTTGTCGATCACCTGGATTATCAGTCGGGTGTGCTTGTCTTCTGGAGGCCTCAGATGCATTGTTGCCGTCAGGTACTGGTTGGGGTTCAAGTCGAACCCATCCGTTTTCTCCGGATTCCAGACTTTACCGCCACCTGCGTCAAAACCCGCATAGATATATGCATCTCGAGCTGTGGCAGAACCGATGTTGCTCACCTTTACCGTTAGCTCAAGTCTTTCTCCTTCAGCTTCGGTTTCCCACTTATCTATGTATAGAACTGGTATGGGCTTAAGGTGGTGTATGGTGGCAGTCTCAATTCCACTGTATTGTGGGGGGACTTCACCGATCTCCCATCCTTCTCCCGTTGTTTCTAAATAGAAGTACTTTTTACCTCCGTCCTTGAAATAAGTGCCCTGAACACTTTCTCCACCCAGTATGCCTACCGCCATGTGATTAGGCAACTGGATCAACACAACGTCATAGCCCATGGCATCGAGAATAGCGGCGGTCAAGATACTGGTATCTTCGCAATCCCCACCTCTATCTACTAAAGTCTCAATAGGGTATCTGGGATACTCGTCGTAGGGAGTAGTTACGTTGTCTGAGGTGTATTTCAGGCTTTGAACGAACGAAATAGCCAAATTGACTGTTTCCCAGTCACTGAAATCATTTCTACTGGCTGCTTCTTCGATTTCCCTGGCAAGAGCCTCAATATACTTATCGTCAAGGGGATTTGTAATGTAAACCGAGAAATAATCGATGGGTAGTCTGGGCTGCTCTTTATAGTATTCATACACTTTTTCTGGCAAATACAATTCCCATGACCATTCTCCCTCATAAGTCCAGCTGTATTCTCTATCTACTGTCTCGGTTTCACCAGGAGTTTGAGTAGCCAGAGGTGGTGTAGCAGTTAGTGTCTGCTCTGTGGTAGGGGATTCGGTTGGTGTGAATTGGGTTTGGGGTTGTGTGGGTTCTGCAGTAGGGGTTTCTGAAGGGGTCGATGCGGGTGTATCCTCTGGTGGGACTATTTCTGAGATTGGTGTTTCTTCGGTAGCTTTTGATGGAGATTGGTATTCCGTACAGCCTGCGAATAGTATTGTGACGATCAATATAAGGAGAGTGATTGATCTCATATAGTAAAATTATTTTTTGTTTTTTAAATGTAGTGACAGCAAGTAAGAAAAGCTTCACCAACTCAGCCATACTTTTTCAGTAACCAAAATATAAATCTCAATCTCAACTATTAATGTTAGCATCGTTATTCGTTATTCACATAAATATTGGAGAAATCTGGAGAAAAATACAATTGACTTTATCCCACTATTCCTAATTAACTCTTGTTTAAACCATAAACTTAATAATCAATCTCAAATTATATAAAATACAACGTCAGGAAATATTAATTGTGCTCTCATCTCTAATCTTTAGCTCCATGCCTGCGGGGGTTGCCGAGTGGAAAAGGCGCTGGATTTAGGGTCCAGTCCCGTAGGGGTCCGTGGGTTCAAATCCCACCCCCCGCATTTCCTTTTTTTGGTTTGAGCTTTTTATAAGCCAAGTAAAAAGCCAGTTCTTTTAAATATTATATGTTGGATAGGAAAGGATCTGTCGCTTCAATAAGCTGGTTATCTTTAACTTCTTTTATTTGTGATTTTGGTTCTCTGTTTCTGAACATGTATTTCTTCATGTCAGCTATGATGGGGCAGTAGTTGGGGCATACACCGTAGGTCAATATTTTCTTGGAGTAACATAACTCCATATTGGAGCATTCCAGTATCTTAACTCCCGTATTAACTGTATCAACCCTGACAAGTGCCCGAACACTCTTTCTTTGAATCTCAAAGTACCTATGTTCTTCCAGCATTATGGCTTTAGTATATTTTCTCTTTACATAAATTTATGGAAAACATAGTGATGAGAAGATTTAGGCAAAAATAGCTCTGGAGGGTAGTGAACCCGATATGTTAGATCTCCATAAGTGATGGCCATGTTCTTCATCAAAATTGCTACAGATAATGTGAATATAGATTGTTATTCATACTTTTCAAGAAGTCCGAAAAGATTACTATTACATCGTTTAAATACTAAGGCAAGATTTTCTATCTGTAAGCTGAATCGGTGAAAATTGGTTAAAAATCGGTGAAGTGTGAAGTGTGAAGTGTGAAGTGTGAAGTGTGAAGTGTGAAGTGTGAAG
>CAZQTT010000032.1:0-27031 GCA_964596255.1 uncultured archaeon | reverse complement strand
TGCATAGCATAATGAACCACCTGCAAGCTCACGACTTCAGTCGTGAGAAGCTGACTTAGCATTAGTACAGAATCAAGCTCAAAGTATTTGATTTCTTTAAAATAGAAAATTATATATATATAGAACTTTGGTAGCACGTAATAACACCATCTGTCTTCGGGGGTGAGGAGAGGGTGGAGAGGTCACCACTTATTTTTCTTAAACTGAAATAGGGAGAGAAGAAATAAAAACAGATTACTTTGACAGCTCTATTTGTAATCTCTTGGGATCATATTTCCAGTCAGAAGGTAGAACCCCTTTCTTTTTGTAGTATTTGGCCAACCTCCTTACTTTTGCCTCGGTCAGTTGCATACCACGAATGTTATGAAAGTCTTTCCTGTGCTCTTCCGCGTGCCTTCTGAGGTTTAGCGCCTTCTGTATGAGCGATTTCAAATCCTCTGGAAGACCGGTTATGGCATTATTTTCCTTCAGCACTTCTGCCAGTTTTTTCCCAGTTACCTGTTTTACAGAAGGAACTCCATAACGATCCCGTAGAATCATTCCAATCATACTGGGCTCATGACCTTCCTCATAAAGCTCTAAAACCCTTTTCTCTACTTCATCAGGAGTCAGTTCTACCCATTCTGGTGCAGAATCTCGATAAACTCTTTTTGATCCTGAGCTTCCTCTCTTTCTCGCATGCATTCTAGCCATTATATCACCTTAAACTCGAATTAGATTATATTGTGATTGCACTCTTATTTCCCTTAGCTGGGAACTTAAAAAGTTTTCCCAGCACCCGATCTACTATGGTTATTGCACCTTCTTATTCATACTCTCCAGCACATTTCCAAGCTCTCTCAGTTTATCCCCAAATCCACTCCAACCCGATTTTACCTCTTCTAAAGCTCTCTCGTAGAGCTTGTTGGACCTGGATATTAGTGATGGCCAGATCGTCTCCAGCCACCATCACTCTTCTAAGCTCCGGGATCTCTGCATTTTCACCCTCAAATGAACTGGCTCGACAAGCCAGAACGACTTTTTTTGTCGCTGAGAGAGACTCAATCTCACTGTCCATACTCTCATTAAACCCATATTTACGTAAAGCGTTTCTTATGACCCAGAGGGATACTCAGTTAACCTTTAAAAACAAATCCTATCCCCGAATACACGATTTACCCCATCTTTTTTTGAAAAAACAACCCTAATAGCTAATTATATAGTTACTATAACCCAATTCTAAAAACATTCTCTATAAGTTAACGTCAATAATGTTTTTTACGAAATCTTCTCTGCACCACAGTATATCTCTTCAACATTTACAATTACTGCCGATCTTGGGTATATGTTGGGATGTGGTCTTTTTTGTTTAACCCAGGAAAGAGTCTCTTCAAATACTTCATCGTCTTCATGAAATTCAACATTTTCCTTGATTTGATATGATCTCATGTTTTCAGGGTCTAAAACTACAAAAGCGAGCCGGGGGTTTTCAGTCAGATTATGTTCTGTTTTGTGGAATTTATTGTTTGCGATAAGTATCTGTTCATCATTGTAGACCTTGAGGAATTTTAAGTAAATTATATTGGGAACACCATTCTTTGTGGAAGTGGATAATACATGCAGGTCCTGATTATCAATTATGTTCCTTATGTATTCTGGAATCTTCATAACCGGAAAAGAGATAAGCCATACTAATTTTTTGCCTTGGTATCTGCAGTCACTTCTGGTTGGAAAGAGTTATATGATACAGATTTGTATTAAACAAAAAATTGAGCCGGGGTCTTATTGATATGGTTAGGGATTCTGAGGAAAATAGGAAAAAATGCATTTGTACGGGCTGTCCGAGCTATCCTCAAGATTGTGGAGACGTCCTTTTTTGTGCCACAGGAAAAAGCAGGTGTGAGATAGAGGTCAAGGGCTGTATCTGTAGCTATTGTCAGGTTTATGCTGAAAATAATCTCTCTGGAGTATATTATTGTAATAAAGATAGGGTGGGCGAAAGCAATATTGTGATGCGTAAAAAGAGTTCCGAGGAGGAAGACCAGTTCTATCAGGGTGTAGTAGATATTAAGGACATTGCAAATTCTGGAAAAAGCGTTGTGCGACCCATGGGCTCTTTAAAGAAATTACCCTTTTCATTTAATGACCTTCACTTCGTTCCTGCTCAGGTGGCCAAAATACCATTGAATAAGGAAGACGAAGTCAATACTGAAGTATCCATTGGCCCCAAATCGAAAAGACCACTGAAGTTGCAGTCCCCGATTATCGTTTCGGGGATGAGCTATGGTTCAGTCTCCAGGAACGTGAGAATGGTGGTATCACGGACAGCATCTAAATTGAAGACCGGCTTCAACTCCGGAGAAGGAGGAATAATTGAGGAAGAGCTGGAAGCAGCTGAATATATGATAGGCCAGTATGCTACCGGCAGATTCGGTATTGATGAAGGCAGCATGCTCTCCAGAGTTGCTGCAGTGGAGATCAGGTTCGGTCAAGGAGCTTACCCTGGAAAGGGCAGTTACCTGCCCGCAGATAAAATGACCGACGATATAGCCAGGGTGAGGGGCTTGAAAAAAGGTGAGGCAGCTTATTCTCCTGCTCACCACCCGGATATAAACAACCCTCAACAGTTGAAAGAGAAGGTTGAATGGCTGCGAACAATCAATGATGGGCCTATAGGAGCCAAAATTGGTTGTGGCAATATTGAGGAGGACGTTCAGGTGCTAATGGCTGCTGGAGTTGATTATATTGCTCTCGACGGATTTAGCGGGGGCACGGGAGCAACAACTTACCACATCAGAGAAAATGTGGGCATTCCTATAATCTCAGCTCTGCCCAGAGCATACAACTACCTATCGGAGATGGGATTCAAGGATAAAATCTCTCTTATCGCCGGAGGAGGTTTGAGGTCCTCTGCCGATTTTGCCAAATGCCTTGCTCTGGGAGCGGACGCTGTATATATGGGGACTGCTGCCTTGATAGCCATCAACTGTGAGCAGCATAGAGTCTGTCATACCGGATTGTGTCCCACAGGGATCACCACTCACAATCCTGAGCTGGTCAAGCAGCTGGACGTAGAAGAGGGGATTAGAAAGCTATCCAACTTCATAACCATATCCAATGAAGAAATGGCCGACTTCGCCAGAGCTGTGGGCAAGGATGATGTGAACAAACTGAACACCAGTGATCTGGTATCCATGAGTAAGGATTTGGCAGCCATAACAGGAGTAAAATGGCTTAGATAATGGCAATAGAACAGTTTGGCTTAATCAAACACTGGTAAATAAACGAATGAAACTAGAATAGTAATTGAGGTTGGAATCCGAAAGGATTCTGATCTAGTAGTAAAAAACAACTATGTTTTTTATTTTATTTTTCTAAAAATTCATAACCCTCATCTAAATTGAGTAACTCCAATCCTTTGTACTTATTTAAAGCTATTATGTTACTCATTTCTCTATATAACTCGTCATCAGTACAGATCACTATGTCTCCCTTTTTTAATATTTTCTGGTGATTAACTATATCAGGGGAAGTAACACATTCTCCCTTCCTTTCTGCGTACTCTAATGCTCTTTTAAATAACTCGCTTTGACCCAGAACAGTCCTGTCCCTAATCTCGTTACTTTTAATAAACACAATAGGATGTGGAAAATAATTTTCAGACCAAATTGGGTAAGTATACCTTGGAGTCATTGAGTCAACATCGTTATTTCCAACAGGATCCGATTTTATGTGGATATCAAAATTATCTCTTAAATGTTCTCTGATTTCAGCAACTTTTTGAGGAAATATCTCTCTTTTGACATAATCGCATAATAAATCACAAAGTGAAATGCAAGGGTGAGTTTGGGCTCCATAAGGTACAAGGTTAAGCACCTCTGCTGTTTTGCCTATGGTTTTCCATAGTTTATTTATTCTACCTGTTACATTATCTATCTATAGCAAAAGGTGTTTTAATATCGGCATCGCAATTTAAAACATATTTCCATATGGGAACAAGAGAATAGGTTTGAGATAATTCGTTTCTGATAAACTGTGATGGTGGAACCTTTTGCAGAGAACCCTAGTACACATTTCTATTTCACCGTCAATAAACGTTTCTGTTACTTGTATTTTGGAAATATGCTCCAGATTTAGCAGTCCAGTTACCAGCTCTTTTATACAATCTCTTATGTCAAAAGAGGGGACGTAATTCATCCGTCTTTTGCCTTTACTATTTTGGGCAAGAAAACATCATATTCTTCTGATATATTATTTACCGCATCGAAGTATCGTCTCTAAATTTTGAATAATTATTAAATTCAATTCCCACTCCTATTAAGTTAAAGAAATTTCCACGGTCATTCTTGGTTGCATCAGCCACTACTATGTTTTCAGGAAACATTGAGTATTACATTTCATGATTTAACTTAAATTTTATTGATTTTTTTTGTTTTATGTAAACTGAATCTCTAAATTAGGTATTGAATTAGGGGTTAAACCCATAAATAAGGCCTTAGAAATCCATCAGCAATTCAACTCTTGCTCTTACTGCTAAGCCATTTGAAGAAGTTCTCCAAGGCATTTCTTCTGTGGGAAACTTCGTTTTTTTCCTGACCGTCCATTTCTGCGAAGGTCCTGTCCCCGTAGAGAAATACCGGGTCAAAACCGAATCCTTTCTCTCCTCTTATTTGGGGAGTTATTTCTCCGTCTACTCTCCCCTCAAAGGTGTGGACTTTTTTTCCATCAAAGTAGGCTACTACAGCCATAAAGTAAGCCTTTTTGTTCTCAATGTCCTTTATCAGTTTGGTGATCCCTTCATTCCCAATGGTCTTGTAGACGTAGGAGGAGTATGGCCCGGGGAACCCTTTGAGCCCTTCTATAAACAATCCGCTGTCCTCGATGATGAACGGCTTACCAAGTTTTTCGGTTAGCGATTCGGCACTTGCTCTGGCAATCTCCTTCAAGTCACTTCCCTGGGGCTCGAGGTACTCTTCCTCGTGCCATTCAACGTCTATACCGTAGCTCTCACCCATCTTCTGCACTTCTCTAAACTTACCCTCGTTTGAAGTAATGAATAGCACTTCCATATTACCACCTCAACCGGCAGTAAATAATTTTAGCCATTATAGATGATTCAAGGCAGCTTCTCTCATTACTTCTACTGGAGGATCCCTGCCTGTCCATATCTTGAACGACTCTGCACCCTGGTGAACAAGCATGTCTATCCCGTAAACCACCTGGCAACCTTTATTTCTGGCCAGGGTAACAAGAGGGGTGTTTCTGGGGTTGTAGACTGTATCGAAAACCACCACGTCCTTAACGATGGGTTCAGGTACGGGTACCTTCTGATCGAATCCTTTCATTCCCAGTGGTGTGGTGTTGATTATAATGTCAATGTTGAGACCCTCTAGCTTGTCAAAGGACTGGAAGATACAATCTCCGGACTTCCTGACTTCTTCTGCCAGCTCTAAACCCTTTTTCTCGGTTCTATTGGTTATGACTATTCTGGCGTCCTTCTCTGTTAGACCAAAGGCTATGGCCTTGGCTGCACCACCAGCTCCCACGATGAGAACGGCTTTATCCTCAATTTCAACTCCAGACTCCTCAAGTGCTTTTACGGCTCCATAGGCATCTGTATTATACCCCTCCATCTTTTTGAGGTCTATAGTGTTCACCGCTCCAATTTTACGGGCAACCCCCTTAACCTCAACATAACTGAGCACTGATTCCTTGAAGGGTATGGTGACATTTAGTCCTGTAAATCTTAGAGCACTGGCCCCCTTTATGGCCTCTTCCAACCTGTCAGATTTTACCTCGAATGAATGATAGACGGCATCCATGCCCAGATGTTTGAAGGCTGCGTTGTGCATGACCGGTGACAGTGAATGACCGATGGGATAACCAATCACACCAAAGTACTCCATGATAGCACCTCAACTTCTGGGTTTATAACTTTCTTTCTCTGTGGGGTCTGGGAGGTAACAAAATTTATAATGTTTAAAATTGAAGTTAATATTGCCCCTGATCGAGGAGGAGCTGATCAAAAATGAGGCTACCTGCATCAAAGGGGTAACACATCCATATCCTAAGTCCCCCGGTGAGGAAGCGATGACCCAATGGGGAACCCAGATATGGTACATGCCCGGTTGGTCAGCTACTGGAGGCCCAAAGGTCCAATGAATTGTAGTGTTACCACCGGGCTACAGCTTACGTAGATACTGTTTTCGAATTGTTCAATAAGTTTGTTTGCTAATGCTAATACTGATAGCAACGGTCAAATATTAGTAACCTCAATTTCAACTCCAGTTCATCTTCCGTCTGGACAAATATGGTCAATTGGGAGGTAAAGATGCAGGTAACAGAGCATGTCCACGCCTTAAAGGTACCCTTTGAGATAAGGATCGATTCAGGTACAACTGTAGAGCGGTTTGTCTACATCTGTATTTATGGGGAGGATATCCATCTCATAGACACTGGAGTCGCATCCTCTGAGGCCAAGATATTCGATTATATAAAAAAACAGGTAGAAGACCTGAGGAGATATCAAATATCGTCCAGACTCCCTCTCATCCGGATCACATTGGCGTGACACGGGCTACAAAGGAGTTAACGGGCTGTACTGTGGCCGCTCATAAAGCTGAAAAGGATGGATTGAGGATGTGGAGCTGCAATTCGGAGAACGCCCGTACCGGGATTTCACTCACTAGTGAGAGGGTCAGTTGCAATTGACCGCACACTCCAGGATGGAGATACTATTCAACTGGAGAATAACCTTTCTATAAAAGTATTTCACACCCCGGGACACTCCAAAGGCTCGGGATCTCTACTGCTTCGTGAAGACAGAGCTATCTTCTGTGGAGATGCTGTTCCGCTAAGGTTCTGGAGGAACTGGGAATCTCCCCTGAGGCAGCCAACCCGCTGGTAATAAGGTCATTTCAATCTAACTTGAATAATCGAAGCATGTAAGTGGTAAACTAAATCTCATTGGTTTATTTTGCCCATTGGTTGTTACATCTTACTGAAAATCCAGATCGTTCTTGAGCCGTTCATAAAGATTAAAAACGATGGGGCAGACAGAGTAAATTAGTGATATGTGTTCCAGTCTGGTAATAAAATCGTCTTTGTCCAGGTGGGGGAAGGAACGACATCTTTTCGGTCTATACTGGTAATTGGAGCATAGATTATCCTTCAGAAATGGACAGGGCATTGTTTCGAACACATACTCTCCGGTCTCACATTTGACCAGATATTGCTCTCTAAACTCTTCAGGTTTTGTCCCCAGCCCTGTGCAGAATTCTTTTACATCTTTATCGTCCAGTCTGACCCTCAAACTTTTACAGCAGTTAGCGCAATTTTTACAATTCACTTCGGAGGAAATCTGTCTGTAAAGGTTATTGACAGTTGAATTTAACTCTACAGGAGTCCTGTGTTTCAAAATAATATTGAATATCCAGTTCTCATTTCGTTTGTCCTTGGAGATCTCCTCAATTCTGGTAAGGTCCTTTACTAATTCGATTCCTTCCATTTTGGTCTCGAATTAATTATGGACCTATAACGTATTTAAATGTAGCTCATCATTAAAGAATCTTATCTGGAAAAATATTTTGACATCGATTTCAAGTCAAATTTGGAAAAGAACAGTATTATAGCCATTGATAGAACTATAAACTCTGTTCCACTGCTTATTATGGGAACCTTGGGAACTTCAGGAGATGGCGTGGTCCCATATATAACTTCTCCTACTTCACCCACTGCCACATAATCCAGAATAAAGCTCACACCCTCCATGGTAAGTCCCAGCCATAGATTAAAATCGTAGCTCATGTGAGAAAAGGGGTAAAAGAGAAACACCCCAGTAGTAAACCCGTCGGATATTATGTGCAGGGCGATAAGGGCAGACGCCATGGGGAGGTACTTGCTCTTTCCCCTATTTCTGCTATTTCTGAACAGGAAATAGAGTACGAGAGGAATAATTACAACTATTAAGTTATGCAGCGCAGCTCTATGCACTCCAAGAAAGCAATCCAGGTCACTTACCAATCCAAAAGGTAAAAGCATTAGGGCATATTTTGACTCTTCTCTTTTAAGAAGGATTGTGATGAAGATGAGGGTGATGGCCAGGTGGAAGGCGAAAGTAGGCATAACAGTAATCTCTCATATGTTTACTTAAAATTTTAGTCCATATCCTCTACCAAAAAATGAGTAAGTATGCTTGATGATAAAATAAACTAATAGAGAAATCGATGATGAAAATGACCCCTTTATTTCAGGTGGAGTACTAATATTACAGTTATAGTTAGTAGGAGGGAAAATAGTATAACTTTAGCATAACCTTGAAAAATCATGGAAATGTTAGCTGGGAGAAAATTTAAAGGTCAGCATCAGCCCAAGGAGTAAACGAGAGTGAAAAATGGTTGAAACGGCTACTGTTGATATCGGATATAAATTTGGAGAGGAGAAAGCCGTTTACAAGTTCGTAAATCAGATACTTGACGGTTTTGAGGTTGACGGAGTTAATTACTTTGCCGACTCCACCAGAGAGCCCCAGGGGGTAGTGGTATTGCGTTTCAGCGGCCAATTGAACTTGAGGGATATTGATCAGCTCGCCTCTACTTATGGGGGGTCAAGAATGTACCTTCCTGGCAATTGGCAAACCAAGTACTCTGATTATGAGTGCTGTGTAATAGAAACTCCTTGAAAGTTTGGCAATAAACATAACTTTCTCGATTTTGCCTTAAATGCGGTATCTCAGTGTTTTTGGTTATTGTAAGATCATAAAAATCCTGCTCCCTTAATAGACAGGCATGTGGGTGAACGTGGTATTATCACCTCTCCCTTCTGCGGTAAAATTCTGTTTCAGTCTGTACAAATTGGTCTTAGATGTCTTGGTTTAGTGAATAAGTTCATATGATGGGGAATTTTATACCCAAAATTCTTATACGCCAATTTCCTATAACTATATGGAGGCATTAAGTGTGACCGAGGATGCTGAAACAGAGAATCAAGATGAGAATATAGGGCAATCAGAATATTTGCTTAATAGGTTGAAGCAAATTGAAGAGCAATATAGCAGACTTAAAGAAGATTATGAGAAGGTTCAGGATGAGAAGAAATCTATTGAGAGTGAAAGAGTCCGGTATGAGAGAGAAGTAAGAAGATTGAGGAGTGAGATAGAAAGATTGAGGTCTCCTCCTTTACTGGTTGGTCACATTTCGGATATACTTGATGATGGTCGCATTATAATAAAGAGTAGCGCTGGCCCCAAATTTGTAGCTCACAGCTCGCAATATTTGGATAAAGAAGAGTTAGAGCCGGGTACAAGGATTGCAATGAACCAGCAAACCCTGGCTGTGGTGGGAGTATTACCCTCGCCTAAAGACCCTACAGTATATGGTTTCGAGGTTGATGAGAGACCAGATGTAGGTTATACTGATGTAGGTGGACTGGAAAATCAAACTAATGAATTGAGGGAAATAGTTGAACTTCCCATAACTAAACCACAACTATTTGAGGATGTAGGCATTCAACCACCCAATGGTGTACTTCTGAACGGCCCGCCCGGAACAGGTAAAACCCTGCTGGCAAAAGCAGTAGCCAATTATACCAATGCAACCTTCATTCGGGTTGTAGGTAGTGAGCTGGTTAGAAAGTTTATTGGAGAAGGCGCAAGGCTTGTCAGAGAAGTCTTTGATTACGCCAAGGAGAAAGCACCGTCTATCATTTTCATTGATGAGCTGGATGCTATAGCAGCCAGGAGAACAGGAAGTGATATGAATGGAGATAGGGAAGTTCAGAGAACTTTAATGCAGTTACTGGCAGAGATGGACGGCTTCGACCCCAGAGGAGAGGTAAAGCTAATAGGCGCCACCAACAGGATCGACATTTTGGATCCCGCGATACTGAGACCGGGAAGGTTCGACCGCATTATTGAGATCCCACTCCCTGATTTCGAAGAGAGACAGGATATATTCAAGGTTCATACCAGAGGCATGAACGTGAATGATGAAGTCAACTTCGACAGGCTGGCGGAGATTACAGACGCATGTAACGGTGCCGACATAAGAGCTATAGTTACTGAAGCAGGTATGCTGGCCATAAGAGAAGAGAGAACGGAAGTAAATATGGAAGATTTCGCCAACGCGATCGATAAAGTGACCAAGAAGGGCGTGGACAAATCAGAGATGAAAGGAGTCATGTTCGGCTGATTACTTGACCTGTAATTTTTTCTCTATAACATATAACCTATTTTTTATAGCATTTACGAAAAAGAAAAAGACCAGAAAATCAACATTTTCTCCTCAATTTGAGAGCATAGATCTTGTAAAGAGAACTCTCTATTTTATCCACAACTTCATAGTCAAATCCTGCAGACTGGATCTTGTCGTCAATGTAAGGGAAGTTGGACGAAGAGGCTGTAAGTATTATCCTCCCATCTTCTTTTAGCCACTCACCAATCTCTTCCAAGAATTTCACCGCAATATCTGTTCCGTGCTCCCCTCCCTGTATTGCTTTATCGATCCACCTCTCCCCTTTCTGCTTTCCAGCCCTAATCTCAAGATTGGGTGGGTTGAAAAGGATCAATGTGAATCTCTTTTTTATTCCTGAAGCGATATCGGTCCTTATTACCTCAACTTCCTCTGATTTTGTTACCCTCACGGCGAAGGGCGAGATATCAGTTCCGATAACCAATTGGCATTTATCGATCAACCTGGAAGAGACAAATCCACTGCCTACACCCACTTCTAAAACCTGGTCATCCTCATTTATCTCTTCCAGAGCGGCATTCAGCAACAGCTCAGAGTCCTCTAGCGGGGGGTAAATATTATCGATCATAAGTAAACCTCAAGTTGAGGGTATGATATATAAGCTATTCGAGAAAATCAGGTTTTTTCCGGCAGAGACCTCAGGAGACATCCACAGTAGAAGTAAATACTAAACACCTCAACAAACCTCAAATCTCTAATTAAAAAATAAAAGACCTAAAAAAGAGAAGAGGTTTAAGCTAGGGTGGGAAAAAGGTTGGGGTTAACTTATAATTGGGGGGTCTGATTGGATTGGGGGGTTGAGAATTCCACCCTAGCAATAATAAGTTTCAACTTATTGATATAAAAATTTTTGCCTTAATTGCTTGAGAATATCTATCAAGTATTGGTTAAAGTTTTTAATTAATCATTTCAATTAGCTTGAATGTTGCAGATAGCTGTAGTTTTCAGGGTATTTTTATCTCTGTATAATAAACTGTATTAGACTCCGAAATCCTGTATATATACTTCTCGGTATTTCTTGGTATTTATGAGGGCAACAACCAAAAACTGTAGTCTCAAGCGTATAGCTTTCTCCACCACTTCTCCAGCTTGGATTTGCTCATCAACAAATAATCTCTGTCGGGAACAAATATTTCTAGGGTTATTGACCCATCAAAGCCATGTGTTTTAACCCTGCTTACCACATGTTCCCAGTCTATGCTCCCACAACCAAGGGGTAGGTGGTCATCTTTCTTCCCGTTGTTGTCGGAAAAGTGGAGGTGTATTATATCTTCTCCGAACTGTTTGAAGAAAGCATCAGTTAAATCCTCATCCTGATTAATGTTGCAGTGGCCCACATCCAGATGTATTTTGAGCCCGGGTACCTCTTCAACGATCCTGGAAAATGTTTCGGGGCTATCGAAGGGAGCAACAAAATTCTCCAGCATCAGGGTAACACCCTTTGGTTCACATATGTGGTTTACCTCCCGCAGGAAGTTGATGTTGGCCTCGACCTTGTCTCTGGTGGAGAAAAAAGGAGCGTGATAGCTGGGATGGATGTTCACCTTATCGACACCCAATTGAACAAAAATATCGATGTACTTTCTGAATTCTTCCAGACAAGTTTCTCGGATAGATTCGATAGGCAGGATGAAAGGTAAAAAAGGATTGGTGTGACCAATCACATCCAGATTGAACTCGTCTAAGGCTGACCTTACACTTTGGACCTCAAAATCGTATGCCTTTAAGGGCTCTATGGTCAAATCAATAAAATCAAAACCATTCCGGGATATCCATTCGATTTCTTTTAGAAGGTCGGCATTGGGGTGGTTCATTACTCCAATTTGCATAACACTATCCCGCTGAAGCTATTTACAAAGCTGTCGGTTTTATTTGCTATTAATATCAAATAGGCTACAGCAAACCATATCTAACCCCTTACTGAACATGGGTCTGCGATGATAATGGAGGGGAAACCCCACTCAGACGAGGAGATTCTGGATACGCTCCACCCACTTGTGAAGGAATGGTTCCTATCAAAGTACTCTACTTTCACTCCTCCCCAGAAATACTCTATAGTAGAAGCTTTTAAAGGTAATAACGTACTCATCTCTTCTCCCACGGGTAGCGGAAAAACTCTGGCAGCTTTTCTCACCTCCATCAGCCTGTTGATCGAAAAGGCGGAGAAAAAAGAGCTGGAGAAGAGGGTTTACACCCTTTACGTCTCCCCTCTAAAGGCGCTGAATAACGACATCAGAAGGAATCTGGAGGAGCCACTAAAGGAAATCTACCACCTGGCTGAAGAGAAGGGAATTAAACTCCAGAAGATCAGGATAGGGGTGAGAACGGGCGATACTGAGTCCAGGGAAAAGCAAAAACAGCTCAGGAACCCCCCACACATCCTCATAACTACCCCGGAAACACTTGCTATCGTCCTGGCCAGTCCCAAGTTCATCGAAAAGCTCACCAAAATAAAGTTCTTCATTGTGGACGAGATTCACTCAGTGGCGGAAAATAAAAGAGGCTCACACCTGTCACTCTCTCTGGAGAGGATAAAGAGGATACAGGAAGATAATTCCACCAGAATCGGTCTATCGGCAACTATAGCTCCCCTGGATGAGATAGCCCAGTTTCTGGTGGGGAACGATGGCAATTGTATAATTACAGACGTCACCTTTGAGAAATCCCTGGATATCAAGGTAACTTCCCCCATCGAGAATTTCTTTGAGATAACGGGAGAGGAAATAGGCGAAAGCCTTTATTCTATACTGGCAGACCACGTTAGACAGTCCAGAACTGTCCTGGTGTTTACCAACACCCGAAGCGCCACGGAAAGGGTTGTCTACAACCTCAAGAAAAGGTTGGGAGAGGATTTTCCCGTAAGCGCTCACCACTCTTCTCTGTCCAGAGATGTGAGGCTGGAAGTAGAAGAGGAAATGAAGCAGGGGAACCTGAGGTGTGTGGTCTCCTCCACCAGTCTGGAGTTGGGAATTGATATTGGCCATATAGACCTTGTGATGCTGCTCGGCTCACCCAAGAGTATAAACAGAGCTCTACAGAGAATAGGGAGGAGCGGACACCGTTTAGTGGACATAAGCAGGGGAAAAATCGTCGTGCTGGACCAGGATGATCTGGTGGAGTGCACGGTTCTGGCCAAGGAAGCTCTGGACAGGAAACTGGACAGGATAGAGATACCTCAAAAACCGCTGGATGTTCTGGTGCAGCATGTAGTGGGAATGGCCATAGAGAGAAGATGGAATGTAGACGAAGCCCTATCCCTGATCAGAAATGCTTACCCATACAGGAACTTAACCAGACAGGAATTCCTCGATGTTCTTCGTTATCTTGCCGGACATTCCGAACTGGAGAAAAAGAAGGTCTACGGCAAAATATGGTTTGATGAAAACGAGCAAGTCTTTGGAAGAAGAGGCAAACTCATCAGGCCAATTTATTACCTGAACACAGGAACGATCCCCGATGAAGTGGCCATTTCGGTGATCACCAGGGATAAGAAGCGGGTGGGGAAGGTTGAAGAAGAATTTGCTGAGAAACTCTTGAAAGGAGATGTTTTCGTTCTGGGAGGCAACACATACCGTTTTCTGAAGTCCCGGGGAACAAAACTGGTGGTGGAATCAGCAGAGGGGGAGAAACCGACAGTGCCCAGCTGGTTCTCTGAACAACTCCCTCTGAGCTACGATCTGGCGCACAGGATTCAGGAATTCCGCAAATTGATTGATGAACGGCTGGAAGACGTAGACGGATACGGAGACGTAGATAAAGATGGAGGTTCCGCAATGGATTACCTAATGGAAGAATATAACTTGGAGCAAAATGCTGCCTGCGCCATACTGGGCTACTTTAGAGAGCAGAAAATGTTCAGCGACATACCCACAGACGATAAGTTGCTGGTGGAAAAATTTGAGGATGAAGGAAGGCACAATTATGTTTTTCACACTCTAATCGGGAGGAGGGCCAACAGTGCGGTCTCCAGGGTGTTCGCCTACCGGGCGGGAATGATGAAGGACTGCAATATCCAGATAGCCCTGAACGATAACGGATTCATGCTCATGCTTCCCAAGCACATATCCAACGAAGAACTTAGAGAGCTTTTTGACGAAAATGGATTTGAAGAGCACCTCAAGAAATCTCTGGACAGAACGGAGCTTTTAAGGAGAAGGTTCAGGCACGTTGCTGTCCGCTCCATGATGATACTCCGGAACTATCTGGGAAGGGAGAAGAGCGTGTGGAGGCAGCAGTTAAGCTCCGACTCGATCTTGAACCTCTTGAAGAGGGATTTTCCGGAATTTCCCGTGCTCAAAGAGACCCACAGAGAGATCATGGAGGATTCCATGGACTCCAAAAATGCACTGGACTACCTTTCCAGAGTAGGAAACGGGATCGATATTGTGGTCAATCGCGTTCCCTATCCCAGCCCCTTCGCTTTCAACATCTACGTGTTGGGCAAGGAAGATGTGGTGCTAATGGAAGACAGGAGAAAAGTACTCAAGACCCTTCACGACAGGATCATGAGCATAATAGCTCAATAACTTCAATAATAATAGAGGTAAAAATTACTGCTCCATCGGTGACACCAGCACTGTCACATCGTAATCTTCAGAGGAATCGTGGAAGATGACGGGGTAACCCTCTTTTTTAGGTATTCCAATTGTAATATTCCTGTACCAGAATTCAAGTACATTCATAGCAGCTATCAGGTTTTTGCCGCTTATGGCCATACTTGTGCTTGAAGGGTTGATTACATTTTCGCTGATTATCTTCTCAAATTTCACTCCTTCGGTTTCCTGAACTAAAGATAAGAGATTATTTTCGACTTTAAAGATTAGCTCATCTACGCCACCCAAAGGCCTCAGCTTACCTGGTGGTATCACATGTGTTTGAGCGTATACATAAGACTCAGTCAACCTGGTGACATCCTCGTCATTGTACGAAAATTCACCTAAACGAATCTTCTTGAGCTGGAGATTGTGTTCTCCATCTACCTTAAAAGGGCTGAAATGTATCTTCGTGTGCTCGCCTTGTATCAAAAATCTATCTTCCTCAACTTCAACACTAACGACTTCTCCATCGATAAATTTTGCCAGCCTGTTGAGGTGTTTGCAATCAAGTCCGATCTCGATATCGTCTCCTTTATACTCTGTAAAAAACTCTCTGCTGTACCAGGCTTTGACCATCAACTGGTCTTCCAGCCTGTTTAGTATTCTTAGCCCTTCAGAAGAGAATTTCAAATTCGCTTCTCGGGAGTAACCTGCTATACTTGCCGCATTGAGTATATTTATTAAATTCGTCTTCTCCAATTTTAGCTCCATATTTTCCCCAATAACCAACTGTATAAGCTCGAAATAATAAAAAAGTTTCCATCCTGTTGCACAGGCCGTGTGCTAAAATATGGAGGTAATTAACCGGTCGAAATCAAGAAGCCATAAATAATCCCTACCCCTATTATATTATTCTGAATCATAATATGGCTTCCAAACCGTATTAGTGGTAAAAACAGAGCTATGAAGAATCTAAGGGCTTTAGAAGAGTGAAGAAGATGAAAAGAATGTATGAACTGGATATTGAGCTGCCGGATTGGATAAAGGAAGTGGTAGAGAAATTAGAAGCCTACAGAGGCTTTGAAATCGATTATAAACCATCATCAGAAGAAGCGGATAATAAACAAATTAGAGATAAATTATCTGGACTGTTATATGTTCCCCACGAGGGGAACTACCGGGAGATGCTCTCCAAGCTGTCAGAGGGTGATATTCTCTGTGATATGGGTGCAGGAGACTTGAGATTTGCGTTAATAGCCTCTACTATGTGTGAGAAGGTCTATGCGGTGGAGATGTCCCCCAAATTGATATCAAAATCCCTGGCCCTTATGGATTTTGAGCTACCGGATAATCTGATTGTAATATGTTCTGATTGGAGACAGATCCCGGTTCCAGAAGATGTTACCATTATCTCGTGTCTGGTCAATATTTCTGAAGAAGAATTACCAGAGGAATGGAAAGATAATGGCCGAAGGGTTTTCCACGGTGTAAAAGACCCTCATGAAGGTGATTTTTTGGTGGAAATATAATGCCTTTGAACAACTAAAATGTCAGTACATTTCTTTTTTCTTTGATATACTTTGTCAGCGGCTCTCCCATACGCGTTACACTTACTCCCAGTTCTTCGAGGTGTTTGGAGACCCCGTAATTGTCTGCACAGGTTTTACAACCATCTACAACCACACCTTCCCTTATCATCTCCTTTATCTTATCCTGGATCTCCTCGTCTTCACCCGCCAGCCTGGCCGAAGGTCCCCAGATGATAAGGCGAATGTTAGCCCACCAGCCATTCAACCTTGAGTTCAGAGCATACATGAAAACCATATTTAAGGCAACCTCTTTATCTCCGCTGGTCCATAAGATTACGAGCTCTTCTTCATTTTGGGACATATAGATCAACCCTCTTTTATCCTTTCATCTTTCTTCGAGCATCCGAAAGTTTCAATGGAATTAAAAGCTTCCCCTCAAACTATTTTAGCCTAATGGCGGACAGCTTAATTCAAATTACATATTCAGTGCTGTTCATGGTCTTGAATATACTTCTCTTCTCTATAGACTTACTTTTACTCTTACTATGGAACTGAAACCATTAGTATTACATAATATAATTAATAATGTTTCTACATCTATATTATTGCAAAGGATATAATACTTCAGAATCTTTCAATACACTGTAATTGCTCTTTGATTCAATATCAGAATTTCGAAAAAACCTTGATAACCATTTGAAGACACAAAAATTAATTTTTGAGTAAATGACCAGTGGGGTAAATAAATGTTGAATACAGATAGAAGATACGTGTTTGCATTAGCATTAGGTTTTTTATAATTTTTATTTCCTTTAAAGGATAGCAGGGTCACATAAATCAAGTTTATGAACTGGAAAATTTATTCAATAGTCCGGACTTTTTCTCTCATAAAAAAAGCCGTGAAACATGACATCAAAAATCGATAATCTAACCCTGACCAGGGAAAAAGCAGTAATCGTTGATGATACGGCCATAATCGCAGACCTGCATCTTGGAATTGAGAGCATGATGGAGGATTATGGAGTAACCTTCCCCAGGGTACAGATAAGGGAAGTAGTCAATAATATGACCTCCATCACGGAGAATTATGAAATAAATAGGCTTATAGTGGCCGGTGATTTCAAACACGAGTTTGGAAAGAATAAGCCCTATGAATGGGAAGATGTAGAGCTTTTCCTTGAAAGATTTTCTGACCTGGAGATCGAGGTGGTTAGAGGGAACCACGATAATTTTCTGATGACTATTTTGTCCAAGTATGGGGTAGAGATGAAAAGCACTGTTAAAGTTTCAGGATGGACGGTCACTCACGGCCATAAAGATACTGAGGCAAAGAAATTAATTATGGGTCACGAGCACCCCACCATCAAGGTCAGAGAAAGCGGTGCCATCTATAAGTACCCCTGTTTTCTCCATGCCAGAGAAAGAAATGCTGTAGTCCTACCAGCGTTCTCTCCTGTTGCACAGGGAAGTGATGTACTGAGCGCAGAGAAATTCCTGTCACCGATCCTTAACGTCGAGGTAGATAATATAGAGGTTTATGCTGTAGAGGATGAAGTGGTATACCTGGGGAGTGTGAATGATGTGAAAAGGGCTTTGAGAGCCCATTACTGATATGCCATATATTCTCTTTTCTCTTTTAATGTTATTAAAAATTTGAATAGTAAACTCAACACAAATCTCTTGTTGTTCTGTGAGACCAAAGGTTCTCTTCCGTTTTCTGCAAAATTTTTATACCTATTGGAAACAAAATGCAAGAAATTTGGTCGAATCGAGGGAAAACATGGCAGAAGCTACTTCTGAAACCAAAGGACACACAAGGTCAACTCTTATGGCCGGAGTCATCGGGAATGTCATGGAATGGTACGACTTCGCCCTCTATGGATACTTCGCCCCTGTTTTCTCCATGCTGTTCTTCCCCAGTGAGAGCGCAACAGCCTCACTGCTGGCGACATTTGGGGTTTTTGCAGCGGGGTTCATCATGCGTCCTATCGGTTCGGTACTCTTTGGTTACATTGGCGATAAATGGAACCGCCGCAAAGCTCTATTTCTTTCCGTGGTGCTAATGGGTTTACCCACCTTCTTTTTGGGTGCTCTTCCCACTCACGCGCAGATAGGGGTTATGGCCCCTATTCTTCTGGTAGTGATCCGGCTGGTTCAAGGGCTTTCTGTTGGCGGGGAGTTCAGCAGCTCTGTAACTTATGTGGTAGAAACTTCACCACTGGACCAGAGAGGGCTATCGGGCAGCTGGGCCAATGTAGGCAGTATGGGAGGTATGCTGCTGGGCTCAGGACTAGCTGCTCTGGTCACCACTACTCTACCGGATAGTGCAGTAAGTAGTTGGGGGTGGCGTTTTCCTTTTCTGTTCGGGGGAGTAATAGCCATATTTGCTACCTATATGAGGCGAACACTATCACCTTCCCAAATATTTGAAGAGCACGAGGCAAGGCAAACAAAACGCTCACCGGTAAAATTGGCCTTGACTCAGAACCGAAGAGAAACCATAAAGGCATTTCTTTTCGCTTCCGGCTATGCTGTCTGCTTTTACATCCCCTTGGTCTATCTACCGACATACGTGGACCAGTTCACTGCCATTCCGCTTAGTCAGGCGCTGCAAGTCAATTCAATTGGAACCGTTCTTCTATTGGGGTTCATTCCCCTTATGGGATTTATATCGGACCAGTATATCCGCAGAAAGCATATACTACTGATCGCCTTCCTGGTAATGGCAGTAGTATCCTATCCATTGTTCCACCTGTTCAACTTCAACAACCTGCTATTGATACTTGTAGGTCAGATAGTGTTTGCGTTCCTCATTGCAGTACCTCTGGGCTCTGCACCGGCCACACTGGTGGAATTATTTCCTACGGAAGATAGACTCTCTGGTTACTCTATATCGTTCAACACCGCCATGGGTGTGGTAGGAGGGACTACCCCAATGATGAGCACCTGGTTGATCAGCATCTCAGGCAACAATTTTGCACCCTCGATTTATCTAACTTTATTTGGGCTTATCGCAGTTGCTGGACTGGCTAAAATGATTGACGGAAGTAGAGAGCCATTGAAATAAAACCGTTACAAGTCACAATTCACTGAAAGATCTTATCCTCCAGCCAGCTTACAGCTTTTTCGAACCCCTCCACGTCACTGGAGGCTTTGAAGGCATTTGATACCTTTATAGTAGGCCAACCGTTGAACTCGTCGGGAAGCTGCTTGAAGGAGGGTATTTCTTTCAGCATTTTATGAAACTCCCGAACAGTCCTCTCTCCGGCCTGTTGAGATAACTTGTTGTAGTTGAGAGTGAGTAAACCGTCACTGGTGATAGTAAACACTGAAACTATTTTACCTTTTTTAAGGTAATTGAAAGTAAAATGGTCTTTCTCCCCTTCGGCTTTAAACCATATCCTATCTGCTTTCTTTTTCAGCCCCTCATAAAGTGCCTTGATAACATTGGCAATAATGGGCCGAACCTCGCCCTCAAGTTCCTTGAAGAATATCTCCTCAGACTGTCTTCTCCATTCGGCCCCTCCTGAAGGTCTTCTTGAGGTCCCGTAAAGTTGAGGAGCGAGTTCGCCCTCGGGATGAAATTCAACTTTCATGGCATGTAGTGAAAACGACGGCTCTATACACTCTCCTTCGAAAGACTTTATGCACTCATTTATGTATCTGACGGTGTTTTTGAGCTCCTCATCTAGTTCATCCACAGTCATGATAAGAATAAAGGATCCAACTCCTAAAGACTGCTCTACACCTCTTCTGACGTTTTCCTCATAACACTCTCCAGCAACTGCCTCTTTGACAAGTTGGGACAAATTACGTCCTTCCAGCTTAAATATCTGACCGTTCAGCCCATCGTAATCCATTCCCCACAAATATGCTGAGCATACCAGCAATTTACCTATGGCCTTATGTTTGCTTTCAGGATCAGAATACAATCCACAATCAACTATGGCAATGTCACCGTCAGGGCTAAAAGCCAGCAATTCTGTGTCATCTGAATGGGGAAAATCAATTCCTTTTACAGCATAGGATAGGGGATAAACCCCTCTTCGGAACTCTTTTAGAGTTATCAGGAAAGGGGATTTTGCCAGAATGTCCTGCAGCTCTTCTGGCTCTATTGACTTCCTGCTGGTATTTTCTTTGTTATGCTTCATATCAATCATTAGTCTATTACCGAACAAAATTAAGATTTTGCATAGTTTAAAAACTTAAATCTGTTACGTTTATAAAATTTTTTTAATTTTTGAGTATTTTGTCATACTGGTTATATTGAATATATCAGCCTCTTGGAATCTATCTATGATGTTATACTAAACGAAGAAGAATAGCTCCCTTGAACCCCAACGTATCTTATCCAGAGATCATACTCAAATTGGTATACAATTAAAGAGAGTCGGGGTCGTAGCCCAGCATGGCGGTCCACCACCACCGGGCCATGTCCATCAGGTCTCTGCTGAAGACTCCTGAGAGAGTGTATTCCCCATTTTTGGTAGTGATCATCCCAGCTCCCAGCAGTTTATTCCTCATGGAATAGAAGGAGGAGCGGACCATGTCCAGTTCTCCCATAACATCTTCCCACTCGTCCAGCCGAAGGGGGTTACCGCTTTTCTGTCTCTCCTCAATGATGTTCAGAAACTTTATAGCCTTCATGACCACATCTTCTTTCCTGAAGAGTCTCCTGAGGATCTCGAGGAAAGGGTTTTTTGACTGAGAGATCCGCGAGGAGCTTGATGACCGTATAACTATGGAAGTGGCCGTCTTTTGTGCTTCGCCTACCTTCATATTCCACAATATTTGAGATAGTAGAATATAATATTTTCGGACTTTAATTTCAAACGAGTGTGAGAAAAATGAAAGAAGTGGTTTAAACTTTAGACCGCCTCTATGGTAGATGGGGGCTTCCTGGTTATGTTGTAGGTGACGCTCACTACACCGGGGACCTCTTTAGTTATCCTGTCTGCCAGCTTCTCCAGAACATCGTAAGGGAGTCTGGTGGGCTCGCCGGTTACAGCATTCTCACTGTCCCAGCATCTGACCTCGATCTGGCTTCCAAAGTCTCTACCTCCGTCTCTTATGCCTGTCACTTTATCTTCATGGAGTATGGCGAAATACTGGAAAGCATCCACACCTTTAAGTTCTTCTTCTAAAATAGTGGTGGCTTTTCTCACTGTCTCTACTTTTTCTGGAGTGACTGCGCCTATTACTCTGGCTGCCAGAGCAGGACCGGGGAAGGGTGGTCTGTTGTGTATCTCTTCAGGCAAACCAAGGTATCTGGCAACCTCTCTAACTGCCGACTTCCTCAACTGGATGAGAGGCTCTAAAATTTTGTAGCCGTACTGCTCCTGGGTGTCGATCCCCAATTGCTCCAAAATGTTGTGCTGTCTTTTTATTCCCGCAACAGTTTCTTCTATATCAGTGTAGATGGTGCCCTGCAGAAGATGAGTAGCCCCACTCTCCTTGACCAGTCTCCCAAACACCTCCTTATAGAATGTGTAAGTGATAGCTTCTCTCTTTTCTTCCGGGTCGGTAACGCCTTCGAGGGCTTTAAAGAATTCATCTCTGGCATCGATCAACTCTACATCTACTCCCATATCATTGAAGAGTTCTACCGTTCTTTCAGGCTCATTCTCCCTCATTATTCCGTTGTCAATGAAATAGGTCTTCAACCTGTCTCTTAGAGCTTTATGACCCAGGATGGTTACAGTTGAAGAATCTACACCACCCGACAAAGCATTGACAGCCATTCCATCTCCAACAGCAGATGAAATTTCATTCACTTTCTCCTCAACAAAATTTGGGGGACTCAAATCTTCCAGCTTGATCTCCTTAACCTCCATATCATCACCTTGATGCGGGATAAGCAAGGCGTTTATAATGTTTTGTTAAATCGTAACCGTGGTCCGAATGCCCCCTCATTATTGGTCAAAGTTTAAAGCTAAAAGGAAAACTTATTATTTATGTCAGAGTATTAAATGAAAATGAGTTCTGAAGAGATAGAGGTTTTAAAGGAAAGAGCTATTAAGTTCAGATTATGAGCTTTTTTGATATCATTGCCCAAACCGCTGAGGAGGAAAAAATATTTTGAAAATTATATGGAGTATGCCGGGTTGATCAAGGAATTGGCTGGAGATTTGCTGGGGAATGCGGAAGTTTATGTTTTTGGGTCGGTGGTTGAGGGAACATATATTCCTGCAAGCGATATCGACATCCTAATTGTTTCAGAAAACACGCCCAAAAGACAGAGCGAAAGGGCCAAGATCGTGGGAAATAATTAAGGCAATTGATGTCTTTGCTCCTTTTGAGATCCATGTGATCAATTATAAAGGATTAAAGTGGTACGAGAGGTTTATAGGTAAAAAGGTTAAGGTGTAAGGTGTAACCCAGCCTCAAACTCAGACACCTCTAGTTGTTAATGTAGTATAAACCATAATCAATGTCTCTAAAACAGCTTGGTAAATATACCTCTTTGGATTAAGGTCAAAAAGCAAGGACTAAGATTTGTCTTGGATGTTCTCTTAATATAGATGTGGTATCGCGAAGCGATGCCACGCGGCTCCAGAACGCATTCTGGCTAAAAACATTCTTATTCTCTTTAAGTAAATGTGGATTATGCGTATTGCCAGAGGTCTCCTTGACTTTATTCTTGCTGCTGCGAGGGACAGCTATCCTTATGAGATCATTGGGCTACTGACGGGTAAAAAAGATCTTGCGGAGGAGATAATCTTTCTTCCCGGGACTCAATCGGGGGAGACAAGCGCGAGCATCTTTATGGATATGCTTCCTTTGGGCATGAAAATTCTGGGTACAGCTCATAGTCACCCCTCATCCAATATTAGGCCTTCTTCGGCAGATCTGAGGATGTTCTCTCGACAGGGAAAGTATCATATCATTGTGGGTTATCCGTTCAATCTGAAGAACTGGAAGTGCTACGATAGGAGTGGCAACGAAGTCGATGTTGAGGTGGTGGATACAGGGGACGATGATGACCGGGATTTTTGGGATGACCTGTGGGAATAGGTTTAGGGTTTGGTGGGATTTGGAATAGCAAGTCTTTTTAAAAGGGCCTTAATGTAGATAATGAGAACTTTAATTGTGTAAACTAAAGTTAATGAGGGTTTAAAATGAGGATTGTGGCAACAGGCACGTTCGATATCATTCATCCTGGGCATGTGAGGTTCTTAAAGGAGGCCAAGAAGATTGGGGATGAGCTAATTGTCATTGTGGCCAGAGAGCAAAATGTGAGGCATAAGCCCAAACCCATCATACCGGAGGAGCAGAGAAGGAAAGTGGTTGAATCTCTGAGGTATGTGGATAAGGCTGTTCTTGGGGACCTGGAAGACATGTTCAGGCCCATTATCGAACTTCAACCGGATATAATTGCTCTGGGACATGATCAGCGCTTCAACGAGCAGAAATTGGTAGAAGAGCTTAGAAAAAGAGGTCTGAATACTAACGTTGTCCGAATTGAAGCTGAGGAGGAATGTGATTACTGCAGCTCCACCAGAATAATCAAAAGAGTCGCTGATCTGGCGCAGAAGAGAGTGGAAGAGTATGAAAAGAGAAAATTGGAAAAGGTTAAAAATCACCGATAAAACCTTTTTTAAGTAAAAGATTTAGGAGTGATAACATGGATTTTGAAGGTTTATTGATGATCCCCGGACCGGTGCAGCTGCACGAGAGAATTATTAAAGCCATGACCAGACAAATGATTCCTCATCGAGGTAAGGATTTCTCTAAAGTAATTGAAAACTGTACTGAAAACCTCAAACCCCTTTTTGGGACAAAAGGTGATGTTTTTACCATTTCAGGTTCTGGAACAGCGGGAATGGAAGCTGCTATCTCCTCTTTTTCCAAGGTCAACAAAATGGCCTGCGTGGACAACGGGAAGTTCGGTGAGAGGTTGGGCTTGATCGCTCAACGCTATACTGAAGTGGATCACTTGAGATTTGATTGGGGCACCTCCATCGAGCTGGAGGATATTGAAAAGTCCCTGGAGAATGGGAGTGAGGCAGTAGCATTTGTTCATAACGAGACATCGGCGGGTATCTTGAACCCCGCTGAAGAGATAACCAAACTGGCCAAAAAACACGATGCTCTAATCATTATGGATGCCATTACCAGTGTTGGCGGTGACGAGGTAAAAATGGATGATTGGGGCGTTGATGTTGCCATTGTAGGCTCTCAGAAGTGCCTGGGAATTCCTCCCGGTTTGGCTGCCGTTGCAGTTAACGAAAAGGCCTGGGACTATTACAATGAGAAATGTCCATTCTATCTCGACCTCGCAGCGTACAGGAAGAAGTGTGCCGAGTACCAAACACCATACACTCCAGCAGAGCCATTATACTTTGCTCTGGAAGAATCTCTCAAGATGATTAATGAAGAAGGTATGGACAACAGGATAAACAGACACAGGACCTTCGCCAGAGCTGTCAGAGAGTGGGCGATGGCAGTAGGTTTGGACTTATTACCTCAGTTGAATGACTACAGCAATTACTCCAATACAGTCACAGCCATGAAGTTGCCGGAAGGAATCAGCGATAAAGACCTCAGAGGCACGCTATCCTCAGAATACAACATAACGGTTTCAGGTGGTCAGGCAGAGCTTAAAGGCAAGATATTCAGGATAGGAGCTATGGGGAACATAGGGAAAAGAGAAGTGCTGTCAACGTTGAGCGCGGTCTCCGACGTGTTGAGAAGATTTGGGAAGAACAGCAATGTGGCGTTGAATGCTGCCACCGAAGTGCTGGAAGAGCTTTAGGTCTGAACCTTGTAAATAGGGCTGTGAATCAGGTTTTGAGTTATGAAAATGGGTGTTGAAGAGCTATGAAGGTAGGTGTTGTGGATACCACATTCTCCAGAGTGAATATGGGGAGTATTGCTATCGATGAGCTGAGGAATATCTCCTCTTACCCCTATGAGAGATATACAGTTCCGGGCATCAAGGACATTCCTGTGGCGTGCAAAAAGCTGATAGAAGAGAATGAGTGCGATATTGTAATAGCCATGGGGATGCCCGGCAGCAAGCCCATCGACAAGCAATGTGCCCATGAAGCTTCACTGGGGCTGATCAACACCCAGTTAATGACCAACACTCACATCGTAGAAGTGTTCGTCCACGAAGACGAAGCCGAAGACGAAAAGGAATTGTATAACGTGATAGAGAACAGGGTGAGAGAGCACGTCCAGAACGCCATCGATTTGCTCACCAACCAGAAAAAGCTGCAGAAACAGGCCGGTACAGGCCAGAGACAGGGCTATGAGGACGTCGGCCCCATTTTAAAGTAGTTAATTCGTAACAGTTGGCGACAATAGATAAATTGCCATTTTATATATTTTTCTTTATATACTGAATCCTGTAATCAAAAGGTAACATTATATATACCTTCTAATCTCCCCCTCCTGCGGTGTTTATCATGGATAAAATAAAGATCGGTTTGGTGGTTGCCGAGTTCAACAGGGATATCACTTACATGATGGAAGTTTCTGCCAGAGAACATGCTGAAATCCTGGGGGCAGAGATTACCGATACCATAAAGGTCCCAGGTGTTTTTGACACTCCTTTTGGCATAAAGAAAATGCTGGCCAAAGGTAAGGTGGATGCTATCGCCACCATCGGCTGTGTGATTGAAGGAGAGACGGAGCACGATGAGCTGGTGGCTCAGCATGCGGCCAGAAAAATAATGGACCTGGGCCTGGATTACGGAATCCCCGTAACTTTGGGAATATCTGGTCCGGGAATGGGACGAGTAGCTGCTCATAAAAGAGTAGAGTACGCCAAGAGGGCAGTGGAAGCTGCAGTAAAGATGGTGAGGAGATCTAAAGAATATGATGAGTAGAAGGATTGAAGCTGTTCAACCATCTGCGACCCTCAAGATCTCTGAAGAGGCTAAAAAGCTGGCCGGAGAAGGTAAACCTGTAGTGAATATGGGTGTAGGAGAGCCGGATTTCCCTACCCCCCAGCACATTGTTGATGCTGCGGTTAAAGCACTTTACGAGGGTCACACTCACTACACTCCCGGAAAAGGAATCCCCGAGCTGGTGGAAGCCATTGGGGAAAAGTTGAAGGAAAATGGTATTGAAGCCGGACCTGAAAACATTATAACCACTCCGGGAGCCAAATACGCTATTTTCGAGTCCATATTGGCCACTATAAATAGGGATGACGAGGTCATCCTTTTGGACCCCTCATGGGTCAGTTACGAACCCTCTATTTTGATGGCCGAGGGTATGCCGGTATGGGTCCCTCACACCAGCGATTTCCAGGATGCACCTGTAGAGGATTACATAACAGATAAGACCAAAATGATAATCATAAACTCCCCCAGCAACCCCCTTGGTGTGGTGTATCCCACAGAGTTCCTCCAGAAGGTGAGGGATATTACGGTGGACAACCACTTGCTGGTGATGTCGGATGAGATCTACGAGAAGATCATTTTTGATGGAGAGCATGTCAGTATAGCCAGTTTTGACGGTATGGAGGACAGGACCATAGTGATAAATGGTTTCTCCAAGAGCTATGCCATGACGGGATGGCGACTGGGATATGCTGTAGCACCTCCATGGATTATCAAGGCGATGTCAAAGATCCAATCCCATTCAGTGAGTCATGCCACATCCTTTGCTCAGCACGGGGGAGTTGCGGCGCTCAAGGGTGACCAGCAGTGCGTTAAGGACATGGTCCAGGAATTTAAGGCCCGCAGGGATTTGCTTATGGAAGGACTGGATGATCTGGGAGTTGAGTATG
>CAZQTT010000031.1:0-27370 GCA_964596255.1 uncultured archaeon | reverse complement strand
TCGCTGCTTCCAACCCTGAAAATCCCTTTTCATCTTTTCTCATACACTTCCTTTTTTCTATCATAATAATCATTATTATTATCATAAAAACCCCTATTTAACCTTTATTGATTCATCTTATTATCTTGATAAAAATAATACCTCTCTATCTCAACATTACAAATAACGGCAAGTAGTAATAAACTTAAGTCAAAATATGACTCCTCAAAATATTAGCTAATATATAGGCTTCCACAAAGAGTTTATTTTTAAAGGGTCTGAAGAGCTTACACCTACCCCTTACCTACTCAATAACAGGTTTAATAAGCTGAGTATATCCTCACATTATGCACATGACCAAGGGAAGTGTGGTAATGGGATAAGTGTTTGGTAATGACTGTAGCCTTAACTCCAGCAATAGTGAGCCCAGATTATCTCCAAGTTCTCCAACCTATGATTCAGTCACTTGGATATGGTTACGATAATGCTGTCCCCAACACGATATTGCTGTCCCCAACTTCTCGAAGTTTAACAACTGCTCCCCATATCACGCGGGAATAAAGACAGCATTCTACTCTCTTTAATATTACTTGAACCCATAAAATTATGGGCCCGCGGGGATTTGAACCCCGGGCCTACCGGTTATGAGCCGGTTGCTCTATCCGTGCTAAGCTACGGGCCCCTTATCTCAATTTTATAGTAGAAATTTCTAATAGCTTGGTTTCAATTCCAGAGGATTCCATAAACTCCTCCTCTTATTTTTAAATATTTGGATATTTGAAACTTATGGTATTAAAAAGGGAATCAGAAAATCATATATTTTGCACAAGTCCGTGAGTTATTCAGGTGGTGAAACCCGAGTTTACCTACCAGAGGTGTAATCATGAGTGAAAGCAAACACCAGATGGCCAAAGAGTACAGAGCAGGTGAAGTAGAGAAGAAGTGGATGGATCAATGGAAAGATGAAATGTACTTTTTTGACTGGAAATCATCTAAACCATATTACATAATAGATACTCCTCCCCCTTACCCCACAGGCTCTTTCCATATTGGTAACGCCTTGAATTGGTGTTATATCGATTATATTGCCCGTTACAAGAGAATGAAGGGGTATGAAGTGATGTTCCCTCAGGGTTGGGATTGTCACGGGTTGCCCACTGAAGTGAAGGTGGAAGAAAAGCATAATATAAGCAAGAACGACGTGTCCAGGGAGAAATTCAGAGAATTGTGTATAGAGTTCACTGAAGAGAACATAGGCAAGATGAAGGATACCATGAGGAGGCTGGGGTTCTCCATTGACTGGGATAAAGAATTCACTACCATGTATCCTGAATACTTCAAGAAGACTCAAATCTCCTTTGTGAGGATGTACAATCAGGGTCTGATCTACGTTCAGCATCACCCCGTAACCCACTGTCCCAGGTGTGAGACCACTATAGCTCTGGCAGAGATCGAGTACACTACCACTCAGACCAGGCTCAATTACATCAATTTCGGGGAGAATAAAGATATCCTAATCGCCACCACCAGGCCTGAACTGGTTCCGGCCTGTGTGGCCATTGCAGTCAACCCCCACGATGATAGATACTCCCATCTGGTGGGCAAAAAGGTTCTGGTTCCCACTACCGGCCATTACGTTGACGTTATTGCCGATGAGGAAGTTGATCCTGAGTTCGGGACCGGTATTGTTATGGTGTGTACCTTCGGTGATAAACAGGATGTCAAGTGGTGGAAAAAGCATAAACTTGACCTCAGAGTTATTCTGGACAGGAACGGCAGACTCGGCTCTCAGGCAGGAAAATACAAAGGCCTTAAAATAGATGAAGCCAGGGACAGAATTGTGGAGGATTTGAAATCAGAAGGACGAGTTGTAGACCAGAAAATGGCCGATCACAACGTTGGTGTCTGCTGGAGATGTAAAACTCCAGTAGAGATCATTGCAGAAGAGCAGTGGTTCGTGAAGGTGGAAAGAGAGAGAATACTGGATGCTGCTCGCAAGGTCAGGTGGATACCGGACCACATGTATTACCGCCTGGAGAGCTGGGTAAAAGAGATGGAGTGGGACTGGGTGGTCAGCAGACAGCGTGTCTTCGCCACACCCATTCCTGCCTGGTACTGCAAGAAGTGCGGGGAGATAAAGGTCGCCAGAGAAGGGTGGCTACCCGTGGACCCCACCCAATGGAGTCCCCCAGAGCCCTGCAAGTGCGAAAGCACTGAATTTGAGGGTGAGCCGGATGTCCTGGACACCTGGGTGGATTCCTCCATAACCCCTCTGGTGATTACTAGCTGGCCCCAGGAGCAAAAGGTGTATCCTGTTCATTTGAGGCCTCAAGGCCATGATATCATCAGGACGTGGGCCTTTTACACTATTCTCCGCTCACTCGCCCTCACCAATCAGATACCGTGGTATGAGATAATCGTCAACGGTATGGTGCTGGGCGAAGATGGGAGGAAGATGAGCAAAAGTATGGGAAACATAATTTCGCCTGATGATGTGGTAGTGAATTACGGTGCAGATACCATGAGGCAGTGGGCAGCATCAGGTGTTCTGGGCAGCGACGTGCCCTTCAGCTGGAATGAAGTTACCGCCGCCTCCAGATTCCAGCAGAAGCTGTGGAGCCTGCTCCGGTTCACCATGACCCACATCAAGGACTACAAGCCCTCGGAAAATGACCTTCAGTATCTTAGACCAGCAGATAAGTGGATCCTATCCAAGCTGAACCGACTTATTGGAGAAGTGGATTCCAACATGCACAACTACAGATTCGGAGAGGCTCTCAAGGATATTAGAGGTTTCACCTGGTATGAATACGCCGACAACTACATCGAGATGGTCAAGGACAGGCTGTACAACGGGAGTGAGGATGAGGAGAGAGCAGGCAAATATACTCTCTACACAGTCATAAACTGTATTTCCAGATTGCTGGCTCCCATCACGCCTTTTCTGTCAGAAGAGTGCTGGACCAACCTCCTAAAAGAAGGAAGTGTGCACCTCCAAAGCTTTCCACAGAGAGGAGAAGTATACGAGGATGCAGAACGAGAAGGAGAAATGATGAAGAACATAGTGTCTGAAGTGAGGAGAATGAAACACGATATGGGCATGGCACTCAATGCACCCCTGCAATCAGTAAAGATCTACTCACCAAATAACATAGATGTTAGAGATGTCTCCGGAGCATTAAATGCTCAAGTGGAGACTCTGAAAGAGGTACCGCAGATAAGGACAGTGGTAACGGATCTGAAACCCAATTACGGTATACTGGGACCTGAGCTAAGGGATAAATCCAAAGAAGTGATCAAAAAGGTGGGCGAGCTGAAGGAAGAAGACAAAGAAAGAGTTGCCAGAGGAGAGGGATTAAAAGTAAATGTTTCCGGAGAAGAAATTGAGATTAAGAGTGATTGGTTCCAGCCAGTTACGGAGAAGAGGCTTGGCGGTAAAGGAGTTCAGGTTCTGGAGATAGGAGAGGCTGTGGTGATTGTGGAGCTGTGACTGGCGTTTTAGAGCGTCAAATAAAAATAAATTAAAATCTTTTTATTTAACTATTTTAGCTCTTTCATCTCCGTTTTGCCTTGTTCTACGGGACAGATGGGTAGCACAGTTTTCTGGTAGAGTTCGTTGAGAACGATAGCTGCTGCGGTATACATGGCTGAGAGTCCGCAAAGAATTCCTTCTGCTCCTGCAAGGGCAAGTATGGCCTTAATACCCGTCCATTCCGCAGCCGCCAGCAACCAGAAAAGGATGAACAAGGTGCCAAAAACAACCTGTAGAGCCCTATTCTCCCTGAAAGTCCCGATAAACATCCAGAAAGTGAACAGTCCCCACATAAAGAGGTACCACCCGAAAGCGAAATTGGTGTAGCTAAAAGACGCCTCAAGAAAACCCATCTGAGGTATCATCACTAAAGCTACCAGAGAAAGCCAGAAAAAACCATAAGAGGTGAATGCAGTAGTAGCAAAGGTATTCTGATTCCTATACTCCATTATACCTGCTATTACTTGAGCAAGCCCGCCATAGAATATACCCATGGCCAGTATCATACTATCCAAAGGGAATAGAGGTTGAGGAGAGTTCATACCCAAACCCTCTACTAAATTGTGTATGTTCAGCAGTACAGTAGTCATACCAAATCCTGTAAGCCCCAATGCAGCAGGATTACCCAGTTTTTCCATTTTTGACTCTCCTTGCTATCTTTAATCTGATGCTCTTGCTCCACCACTTTCTACTATATATAATTTACATGTTTTTCAAAAAAACCTATCAAATCAAAATAAAGTTTAACTAATCGGGGGATATCAAGATTATTCTTCTATCAATTCTACCCCAGCCAGATCCTGATCTACATAAGTATCGTGATAGGCGAAATCCGTACCCAGAACTTCATCAATAGTAGTCAGACTGACAGTTTTTTCCGTTTTGCTCAGTTTTTCGAACGTCTTTACCTTGCCCTTACCCTCCAAAGATTTTAGAGCTGACTCAAATTCCTCTCGGCTTACCTCATTCTCTAAGGGGGGAAATAAATCCGGAATAATAACAATAGGATGCTTTCCTCGAGGCAATTTCTTCAAGACCCCCAATACTATTGACTCTATCTCCTCAAGCTGCATATTATACCACCAACATGCACGGATAAATAGATTGCTGGAGGGATAGATAAGAAAATCTTAAACCTAAAAATTGAAGTTTAGATCTCGAGACCTGAGGCGAAAAAGGTTTTATTATTTTAATCCAAGTAGAAACTATGAAGGCAGTATGGAAGGGGTCCATATCATTCGGTCTGGTTAACGTTCCTGTTAAGATGTATACGGCTACTTCCACCAGGGAACTATCATTTAATATGCTTCACTCTAAAGATAAGGGCAGGATACATTACCGGAAGTTCTGCTCCCAATGTGGTCAGGAAGTTTCCAAAGATGAGATCGTGAAGGGATACCCCATCTCCAAAAATGAGTATGTTGTCCTTACGGACGATGATTTCGCCAAGATCCCTCTAAAGTCCCTTAAAACCATTGAAATCAAGCAATTCTTTGATCCCAGTGAGCTGGGCGTGATATATTACAACAACTTTTACTATCTCTCTCCGGGAAAAGGGGGAGAAAAACCCTATTACATTTTAAAAGAGGCCATGAAGTCCACCAACAGCATGGGTATCGGTAAATTAAGTTTTAGAAATAGAGAACACCTTATAGGTCTCAAAAGCTTCGACGGTGGTTTATTGCTGGCTCAACTTTATTATATTGACGAGGTACGCAGCCCCGGAGAAGTGCCCGGGTGGAACACTTCTGTAGATGTGAGTGATGAGGAGATGGACCTGGCCGTCCAGTTGATCAATCAGATGAAGAAGCCTTTGAAGCTGGAGGACTATAAGGATGAGTACAAAGAGGCTTTGATGCAGCTCATTGAGGCCAAACTTGCCGGTAAAGAAGTAACGGTTTCTGAAGAGGTGGCTGAAGCTGAGTCCCTGGTGGACGCTTTAAAATCCAGTCTGGATTCGGCCAAAGAATCAGAATCGTAGAGCAGATATACATGAGCTGGTTTGACACAGAGATAACGCCGATGCTGGCCATCAAGGGAGAGCCCTTCGACAGCACTGACTATATTTTTGAGCCCAAATGGGATGGAACCAGATGTCTCGCCTTTATTGACATAGAAAACAAGAGGACAAAGCTGCAGAACCGGAGATTTATGAATATTACCCATCGTTACCCTGAGCTTGAACTCACCGACTTTGTTAAGGAGAACTCCATCGTAGATGGAGAGATAATAGTTCTAAAGGATAGAAAACCATCATTTAAATTACTGCAGAGGCGGGAACAGATTGACAGCAAATTCAAGATCAATATATTATCCAAAACCTCTCCTGCCATTTATTTCGTGTTCGATGTACTTTATACCGATAGCAGAGGATGGATAACAAATTTACCTCTGACGGAGAGGAAAGAAATTCTGCAAAATATCACCAATAAGACCTCCCACATAATGCTTTCAGAACATATAGAGGAGAAGGGAGAGCATTTTTACCAGGTTTCAGTTGATGCCGATCTGGAGGGAATTATAGGCAAAAAAAAGAGCGGTCCCTACCAGATGGGAAAAAGAAGCAGTTCGTGGATAAAGATGAAGAGGAGAAATACGGCCGATTGCATAATTGCAGGCTGGCTGAAAGGCGAGGGTGGGAGAGAAGAGTATTTTGCCTCATTCATTCTAACACTGCTTGACAGCGAGGGGAATTACGTCCACATAGGCAGAGTCGGCACAGGATTTAGCGAGGAGTTCATGGAAGAGTTCTCCCCGAAATTGAGAGAGATAGAAGTTAAACAGCCAGTAATACCTGATCTAAAATTGAACGTGAAAAGGGAGATACATTGGGTTAAACCTCAGTATGTCTGTGAAGTGGAGTTCCTTGAAGTTACATCTGATAAAAAGCTTAGAGCTCCCGTTTTTCTGAGACTCCGGGACGATAAACCAGTTGAAGAATGCACACTAGACCAAATTGGAGTATTAAATAAAGGATAATTAGGTTAGTTAACTGACGTAATTCTTCAGTTCTTCCAGGTCTTTTTCCACTTGTTTGATCTTCTTTCTTTTCTGTTCCACAAGTTCTGCAACTCTGTCTTTCAAATCGACAGCCAATTTATAATTCTTCAGGGGTCTTCCTTTACCCTGTCTCTTTATTTCTTTTTCCTTAATCCATCCCCAATCCTTAAGCTCCTTCATTATAAGGCTGACTTCAGGCTGTCTTAAGTTTGCGGCTCTTTCAATGTCTCTGGCCACCGCTTCACCCTTCTTGGAAAGAAAAACAAGGACTTTGGCCGTATTTTTGCTTAATCCAGTCTCTGAGAGTAATCCAATAATCTTTTTCTCCTTATCTGTGAATTCTTCCATAAATTATCACCTTTTTGTTTATAATTTTAGTATAGTTAAATCTATATATAAATTTTATTGACTTTTTCATTGAAGTAGTTATTTCCGATATTTCCGGAGAATTTCCAAAAACTTTTTTGGTTTGCCATACAAGTTCAGCACTGTGTATGCAAAACTATCTTATGACAAAGGGACCATAAAAGTAGAAGGAGACATTCATATCCCTCATGCAAGTTTTGACCAGAGGGAGGGTTGCTACCGCAGCCTGGCAATCAAATACAGCTCCATTAAGTCTTATCTTCAGTTATCAGATATAGAGCACGAGGACTACGTGCTTGAACCCATTCCCAGTCCTTTTTTCGATTTTCAGTTTGAGTTAAGGGAGTATCAGGAACAGGCTGTGGACAGGTGGATGGAAGACAAAAGAGGAGTTATTGTGCTGCCCACAGGCTCGGGTAAAACCTACGTTGCTCTGGAGATTGCCAAGGAGATGAACGTTCCCACTCTCATAGTAGTGCCCACACTGGACCTGGTAGATCAATGGAAGGAAGTAATTCCATTCGATTGTGGAGAGCTATCGGGAAGAGAGAAGGACTTGAAGGCCATAACCCTGGCCACCTACGACTCAGCATATATCAACGCAGATTCTATTGGCAACAAATTCCTCCTGCTGGTGTTTGACGAAGTTCATCATTTGCCTTCCAGATACTACCGATCCATAGCAGAGATGTCCGCAGCCCCCTACCGCCTGGGTTTGACGGCAACTTATGAGAGGGAAGATGGAGAGCATAAGCTTCTTCCAGAGCTAATAGGCGGTAAGATCTTTGAGGTTAGTCCTCAAGACCTCGCCGGCACCCATCTGGCCAATTACGTCCTCAACAGAATCTCTGTCCCTCTAACGGAAGATGAGGCTGACATTTACGACAAGAATATCAAAGTGTTCAAGAATTATGTAGCTTCCCATAACCTCAAGCTGAGGAGCCCTGAAGATTTCAGGAAAGTAGTTATGAGGACTGGGTTCGACGAGAGGGCCTATGAGGCACTAAAGGCATGGGATAGTGCCCGAAAAATTGCATTCAATTCCAAGAACAAAATACGAAAGCTCAAAGAACTGCTGGAAGAGCACCGGAGGGATAAAATAATCATCTTCACCAGGCATAATGACCTGGTGTACAGGATCTCCAGATTATTCCTCATCCCCGCCATAACTTACAGAACAAAGAAAGAAGAGAGGAGGTCAGTTCTTAATGGTTTCAGAAAAGGAACCTACAGGGCCATCGTCTCCAGTCAAGTACTGGATGAGGGGGTAGATGTGCCGGATGCCAATGTAGGGATTATAATGAGTGGCAGTGGAAGTGCCAGAGAGTTTATACAGCGCCTCGGCAGGATTTTGAGGCCCAATAAAGACAAGGCCATCCTCTACGAGCTGGTCTCTCTGGATACTTCTGAAGTTCAAACGTCCAGGAGGAGGTCACCCCGGGTGAAGAATAATGCTTCCCAAGGAGTTTCTGGAGGTAAAGAAGTCTAAAGGTAAGATCTTTCCCAAATTCGCGGGAGAAAATGAGGCTGAGCTGGCCCATAAAGTTATCGGGTTATTTGAAGAGAGCAAAGGCTCCAAGTACAGCCACATCAAGGATAAGCTCAAAGAATTGGAGAATGCCAGGAACTACAAAAAAGTAAGAGCCTTCGCCCGAATTCTGGAAAGAAAGTGCAATTTTGATGTTATTTCTGACCTCGATCCCCCAAAAGTGAGAAAATACCTGTTCGCCAGAGGGTTTGTAACCACCAGGTCTCAAAGAGAAGAGATACTAGAGAAAGCCGCTACCCAATTCAACACCTCCGCCAGAAATATAGATATGGCCATGTTCGCCGACAGAGATGAAGAACAGGTCCTTAGAAATGTAGAAGAAGTGGACCCTCAGCATTTGGTTAAGGAGTATAATCTTTCTCTCCTCCAGACTTCTGTATTCGATTCTCTGAAGCTCAGTTTCTGGACCTCCACCCAGCACCAGGAAATATTTCGGAAAATAAAACAGCTGGGATTGATGTACGACATAGAGGACAGCGAAGTACACATCACCGGAGCAGCCTCCATAATCAAGATGACCAAAAAATACGGGACTGCCATGGCCAAATTGATACCCACTATAGTTAAGGCAGAGGAATGGAAGATCAGTGCTGAGATTCTGGATGATTACACGGATAAGATATTCAGAATGGAGGTAGACCATTCTCAAGACGATCTGTTCCCTGAAGTGGATGTCCCTGTGTCATATGACTCTTCTCTGGAGGAAGAGTTTTCCCGGAAGATCAAGAGTATAAAACCGGATCTTGAGGTTTATAGGGAGCCAAGAGTATTTAGATCAGGTAAATATGCCTTCATCCCCGATTTTGTGATCAAGAAAGGTGAGAAAGAAGTTTATATAGAAATTGCAGGTTTCTGGACATCTGATTATGTTAAGAAGAAGATGCAAAAAGTCAGAGAAGCTGACGTACCTCTTATACTGATTGCAAAGGAGGATTACGGCATCGATAAGACTGTTGATGATGCCATCTTGTTCAGCAATAAAATACCCTACAGTGAGGTTATGAAAAGGATAAATAAGGAGTTCAAGAAAGACATTAACGATATTGAGCTAAAAGGAGATATCATCAACCTTAAAGAGATTTCAGAGGAGGGTATCAGCATGCAGGAGCTTAACAAATTGGCAGAATCAAATGGTTATGTGGTTACAGGCTCCCACGCTATCAAGAAGGACTTGCTGGAGAGAGTAAAGATTGAGGTAGATGAGGCCAGACCTGAACACCTGTCGGATGTAAAAGATATTCTAAATAAGTATAAAGTCTCCCATGATGTTCTGGAGAAGATAGGTTACAGAATCATGTGGACAGGACTGTTTGACGACGAAGCCAAATTGCAAAAAGTGGAGAATGAACATGGCCAATAAGCAGGTTCAATAATAAGATGTTAGATCATTCTGATATGTGGCTTCCTCCTTTATTTTCTTCATATTTTTGAATTGCAGGTACTGAGGTTTCTTTTCTCTTTTTTCTTTTCTCATATGCAGTTCTTCTTTCTTGCTGGTGAGCATACTACAAGTTGGATTACCCCCATATAGTGGTTGAGAGTGAATCGAAAGAAAATGAAATTGAAAGAAATAAACTATACTTAGAATGAATGGTTATTGAGGATTATGGGATTTCTCTCCTTTCTCTCCTTTCTCTCCTTTTGCTCTCTCCTTCTTCTTCTGGTCCTTCCTTCTCAAAGGTAATCTCCAGAATACTTTCTTCGAACTTCGCTCTTTCCTGAATCTCCTTACCTACTAGATTCGGGGGGAGATATACTTTCTTATCCACCCTCCCGAATATGGTCCTCGCTCCGATATGGAGAATGTCTCTTTCTCTGGCGATGTCAAAATCTTTCTTTCTCAACCCCGGCAGGTAGACTTTTACAGTAACCTGGTCCTCGCTGGTGATGAACTCCACGGGTTTTTCTTCTACCATCGGTATGGATGGGTCTGTTATTCCGTTATCGTCATAGAGCTGTTTCGCAAACTTCCTTAGAGCATCAATACCTCTGATCTCCTCATCCTGCATGGGAGCTTTTAATACCTGCATAGGGCTGAAAACTTTGTTCACTTCCTCTGCATATTTAGTGTGCTGATTCTTAAGTTTCTCCAGAAATTTGTTTGGGGTTTCACCTTCATAGAACTTATTCAGAATTATGCAATCGGTATTGAATCCGTGTAAACTTAAAAAGCTGAATGTTCTCTGGGTCTCCAGTAAAGACGGCTCATCGGGGTTCAACACCAGCCTTATAAACGTACTCTGGTTATCGTAGAGGATTTCCTTGGACTGGATAGCTTTCTCGGTTATACTTTCCAGTTGTTCATAAAGCTCATCCTCTCGCTCATCGGTGAGAGAAAGAAATCTCTTAGCCCGTGATTTTTTCCGCTCTGTTCTTATCATTCTCTGTATTCTTCTATTGACCAGGTCAGGTAGGGCAAGCATCCTGATGGACGCGCCAGAGGGGGGACAATCCAGCACAACGTAGTCATAATCGCTTTCCATGAACTCCTGGATCTTCAACAGGCTGACGAACTCCTCCAGCCCCACCAGGGTTGAGAGGTCGGAGGCGATTATAGTGGGGTCAAGTTGCAATTCCTCCAGAATATCCTTAAAATACTTGCCTAAAGAGCCATAGCTCTCCAGTGATTCTTTGTAGACATCTATTTGGGTGGCATACAGATTTCCCTCCACGTGGTTGGTCTCCATTAAATTAACGTTCAGCACATCCGATAGAGAGTGGGCTACATCTGTGCTTGCTATTAGCGTTTTACCCTTTTCTGCCAGTTTTAGGGCAGTAGCTAAAGCACAGGTAGTCTTTCCCGTGCCACCCTTACCAATAAACAATATCAAACTCATTAATACAAGTTTCACTTGAAGTTTATAAGAGTACCCCAATCATCTTAATCATATTATAAAATAGAAAAGGTGGTGGAACTCTCCACCACATGGCAAGTGCGTCGGTAGATAGGGGGTAGGCAAGCTCGTGTTAAAGGTCAGGTAGGTAAAACCAAGTTGTCGGTCAAGAAAGAAATAGCTGTTGAGTGAAGTGAAAGTAAACCAATTGTTTACTGAGAAAATAAAAAGAGAATTCTTATCCAGTAAAATTAACCACTATATCCCCGTTCTCTTCGCCTATCTCCACTAAAGCTGCTTCTCCTTTACAGGCCATTCCCACTTTTATTAGAACGGTCTCCCCGATCTTGGCCACTCCTTTGTGCTCGTGAATGTGGGCACACACGGCAAAAAGGGGTTTATGCTCCTCAATCCATTTTCTTATGGCCTTGCTGCCCACAGAATAGTTATCTATTTTATCGAAGTATCCGTGGGGAGGAGCGTGGAACAGACCTATATCCGCTCCGCCAGACCCGGAGAGCTCTTCATCGATCTTATGGTCCTCAACTTCGAATGGAGTTCCAAAAGGTGTAGGGTTGCTTCCTCCATAGCCAAAGATGGTTAGATCCTTGAATTTCCTGGGATTGAGGTGGACATTGACTTCTTGCTTATCCAAAATATCTATTGCGCCTTTTCTCTCCATGTTGCCCGGCACAGCAAATACTTGTCCTGGAAGTGAGTCCAGCACTTCTGCTACGAACTCGTTGTCCCTGCCGTTGGTAAAATCTCCAGCGATGAGTACAGCATCAATTTCATTGTAATCCACAAATTCTGACATCCTTCCGTGAATATCTCCCATCACCAGGAATTTCATCCTTTATACCCCTATAACGTTTTCAAAATCCATTCCGGTAGAGTATATTTCTTCATCTACTCTATAGCTTTTACCCTTTTTCAGTCGCTCGATATCAATGAACTTCCACTCCTTGCGGGGGATCTTTACGGCAATGTAAGCGTTGGCCCCAAAAAGGTTGGAGAACATTACCAGCTCTCTCACCTCATTTTCGGTAAGATACACCGGTAAACTGCTCCTCTTTTTAACTTCCAGAGCGATAAAATTGCTCCCATTCCCCGCTACAATATCCGGGGTAGGGTACCTTGCTGCTCCACTTCCAGCAGTACGTAAAGCAGCATAACCATTCTCCCAGAACATGTGGATGAGGTCTCGCTCGAACTTCATTCCTTTCTTCGCCATTGAAACTCCTTTATCGGTTTAAAATTTAGCAGAACTTGATCCAAATCCAGACTAATACTCCTTTAAAGCATCCAGCACCATTTGAGGGTCGTATCTTTTGACGATCGTTCTGGTTCTTCCTCTCTTCTTCTTGTCGAAGGCAGTATCTATCAGCTTTATGCTTTCCAGCTTATGTACCATTTCGTAAAACTTGGTGTAGCCCACATTCAACTCATCTTTCATTTCGTTGAACAGCTCTCCGCTGGTAGTCTCTTCGCCAGAATATATTCTTTCCAGCAGGCCCCTCTCGTTATCTCTGAGCGCCTGCATCATCTTTCTGAGGAATACCTTCTTCCCGCTCTCTGATGCATTTTCCACGTCTTCCAGCTCAATCTTGGTCGAGGCTCGCCTTTCAGCTTCCAGACCGGACATTTTCATGAGGTGTAAACCCAGCCGGAGATCGGCCCCTTCGTATGACAAATCCGCTATCTTCTCCAGAGCCTCAGGTTGTAAGACTCCTTCATAAAAACCGAATTTGGCTCTCGAATCCAGAATGTCCATTATCTCTTCTCTACCGTAGGGCGGGAAATATATTTCATCTGGGTGGAACACGGAGCCAGTCCTCTCATCCAGCCTGGCGGTTAGCTTGAGGTCGGTTGCGATGCCTATAACTCCTATTGTAGCCCCCTCAACCTCTTCATGTGCTCTGAGGAAAGCGTATAAGGTTTCATTTATGATATGGTCGTCAAGAAGGAAGTTCAGATCGTCCAGAGCGATTATAAGGACTTTCTGCTCATCTACCAGCTTGTCCATTATGTTATAGTAAACTTTGGAGAATGGGGTGCCGTAAGAGGGGAGAGCATAACCATGAACTTTCTCAAAGACCTTGGCAAAGATCTGTTGTTTGGAAGTGATTATCTGACAGTTTATGTCTACGGGAATTATATTCTCCACTTCTTCCTCCATTTCTTTGAAAATGAGCTTCACGGCCGTAGTTTTTCCCGTACCCGGAGGACCCAGACAGAGGGTGTTAATGGGACGGGAGTTCTTTGCAGCCGGCTTCATATTGGTGGATAATCTATTTAACTGGGCCTCCCTGAAAAGATACTCTTCAGGAAGATATTCCGGGTCAAAAACTTCTGGCTCCCGGAACAATGTTTCATCCCATCTTAGATATCTCATTACCTTTTTACCCCCGAGCTTATTTCTATTTCTTCTACTCTCGCCTTAAAAATATTTGAAGTTAGCGAAATCAAGTCAGTTCAAATCACATTTGAGGCTTTCCAATCTGTTTAGGGCTGCTGCTACTTCAAATTTTCTGGGTTTCACAAAGTCGCCTCGAGGAGGTAAAAGCGATAAAAGTCCTCCTTCCTCCAGCTGCCTTTCTAAGTCGTCAAGAACTTCTTCAAGAGTTTTATTATTGAACTTGCTCTTGTTCTGGTTGATGAGCTCTCCTACGGCCTTTACCTGGCCCGGCTCTACAATTTGCTCCACTCTGGAGAGGTCAACATTGTTCTTTCCGAATTCCAGTCCTCCCAACCCTCTGGCCTTTATCCTGGGTTTTCCTTTTCTAATGGGATCCATTGAGCCAGGATCTGGTAACCTCTGTTTGTAGTTGATAGCCCTATTTTCATCTGAGATTAGGGTATCTTCTCCCACTACTTCTTTTGCCTGTTGAGTTACGTCCCTGGGCTGGTAGTTGTCCATGAAGACCACTGTATCTGCCATACTGAAGTAATCGCCCAGACTTCCCATGATCAGGATTATTGATACTCCTTTTTCCTTCAGGGGCTTGATGAGGTCGAATAAAGGTATAATGGGCTCCTTATCCCTGGTGACTATCTTCTGCACCTTGTGATCCCGAATGAGGAGATTGGTGGCTGAAGTGTCCTCATCAATGAGGAGCAGTTTGGAATTCAGCTCCAGCGCCTCCATGATGTTCGCTGCCTGAGAAGTGCTGCCCGAAGCGTTGTCCGTCCGGAATTTAGAGGTATCTTTACCTCCCGGAAGGTTGGACAGGAGGCTGGAGATGTCAACGTCCCTGATGAACCTTCCATCCTCAGCCCTTATCTTGACAGCGTCCTCTGAAGTGATCACAAATTCTCTACCGTCCCCCGGAACATGGTCATAGATACCCAGGGATAGGGCATCGAGTAAGGTTGATTTCCCGTGATATCCTCCGCCAATGATCAATGTGACTCCATGGGGGATGCCCATCCCGCTGACCTTCCTGTTGGGGCATTCAAAGACCAATTCCAGAGAGGAAGGTGATTTGAACGGTAAACCATGGGGTAAGGGACGCTCGTCCACTCCACTCTTTCTGGGGAGTATAGAGCCGTTGGCCACGAAAGCCACCAGCCCTCTTTCCCGCAGATTGTTCCTGATGTAATCTGCATCCTCCATTATCTCTATGTGGTTTCTTACCTCCTGCTGGTCCAGATTGTCGTAGAACAGTGAGCTCTCAACTATTTGGGGAATCTCTTTAGAAAATATTCTCTTGGCTTCGGAGCCGGCGATCTTCCTTCCTTTTGCCGGCAAACCCACGTAAAATCTGGCCTCAACATAATCGTCATTTATCTCCATAGCAGTCCTCTCCAGGACCTGCTGGCTGGGCCTGTTGATCTCAATTACCCCGCGCTTACCGCTACCCACTATGTGAGAGCTTTTTCTGGTGTTCTGCCAGAAGACCCGGGTCAGATAATCTTCAAGGGCTACTTTCCTTACCCTGCTTTTGAACAGGTCCTGAGGGAACCTGGACTTCTCCTGAGGTACCCTGACCCTCACGGCGCTGGGAGGGGCAAAAGGATCTGCTTGAACATGATCAACATAAAGAGTGAATTGGTCGTATTGATATTTTCCTTTGATCTCTTTATAGGCTTTATAACCTCTTCCGCTTATTTTATCCAGTAAATCGAGCAAATTTTTCATAGATCAAGTCGAAAAGCTCTTTATTTATATTTTATACCTTATTCGGGTGTGTTTGCATTGATAGGATGCTTTTTGTCCCCTATTCACCTACTGCTCTACCACGGAAACTCCATCCTTCTGCACTTTAACGGCATTCTCCACCATTTCCTCGAAAGTAGAATCGTGGCTTATAACTATTATCTGGTTGAATCCCTCGACTCTGGAGAGCTGAGAAGCGAGATTCCTTTTTCTTACATCATCCATGTTCTGAGTTGGCTCGTCAAAGAAAACCATACCTATTCCGGACATGATCTTCAATAAGGCGAGTCTCACTGCCAGTGCCGCACACATCTGTTCGCCACCGCTCATCTGGGAGAAATCTATCTCCCTTCCCTTGTATTTGGATTTAATCCCAAAATCCTCGGTCCAGTAGAGCTCCCAGCTGTAATCGTCAAGCATCTCACAGAATATCATGTTCCCTTCCCTGGATACGGCCTCAACGTATGCTCTAATGATGTTGGGGGCCGTCAGCTTGAATATCTCTCTGAGGTTCTTCACGAACCTGAACTTTTCTTCCAGGGACTGCTTCTGAGAGTTAACTTCTTCCAGCTCCTGTTGCTTCTTCTTGATGTCCTCCAGCTCCTGTTGCTTCTCTTTTATGGTGTTTCCAATGCTCTCCTGCTTGCCCTCCAGCTCTCCTTTCCTACCCCTGAGCTCGTTGTACTTCTCATGCAATTGATTGTGCTTTTCTTTGCTGTATTTCTGATTGAGGTCTTCGATTTGTGCTTCAAGATCTGATATTTCCTGCTTGGTCCTTTCCCTACTACTCTTTAGCTCTTTTAGCTTTTGAGAGGTCTCTTCATACTTAGAGACTTTATCTTTGAGCTGTATATAGCGCTGAAAGCTTTGAGAATTGTTTTCCTTTACTTTAACGTAATTACCTATCTTTTCCCTTATCTCTTCAAGCTGTCCCTCAGTTTCTTTCAACTGCTTGATTTGATCCTCAAGCTTTTCACTTTCTTCTTTTAGCTCTTTGACCTTACTCTCAATTTCTTCCTTCTGGGAGACCTCTGACCTGAGGGCCGCCATTTTTTCGCTGGTCCCCTTGACCTTCTGGTACTGCTCTTCAACACCGCTCTTTTTATCTACGGTTTGTTTTAATTCGGCTATCTTTTGATCCAGTTCATTCAAATACTCTTCTTTCTTCTTTATTTCTTCCTGAAGTGAGTCTTTTTGTCTGAACTCGCTCTCTATTTTATTCACCTGCTCTTCAAGCTTTTTATCCGCTTCATGAGCCTTTTCCATTTCCTGATATTTCTCTTCAGCCTTCTTCAGCTTGTTGCCCAGCTCTTTAAGCTCTTCCTTCTTGGACTCTTTTACATCGGCCAGTCTATCACATTCCTCGTTCAGAACAGGGCAGGTCTTATCCTTAACCTGCTCATATTGCTCTTTTTCCATCTTGACCTTGGCTTTCAAATTGGCCCTATAAGAGATCAAATCATCTCTCTTCTGGAGTACGGAGGACAATTTATCCCTCTTGTTTTTTAGTTCTTCCAATTTTTCTTCGTATTGGGATATCTGCTCTATCCTCTCTTTTTTAGAGTTGATCTCCTCTGTCAAGGATTGCACTTGCTGTTTATAATTACTGAGATTGTTTTCAGCGATCTCGATCCTCTTTAGCTCTTCTTCGAGCTGTTTTTCATTCTCTGCATCCGATTTGAGGTGCTCTATGGTCTGCTCCTTTTTCTGAAGATCTTTTAGAGTTTTCTTCCTTGAATCGATCTCAGTGTTTATTCTTTCCAGCTTTACACTGAGCTGGTTCAGCTCCTTCAGCTTTTGGTCCAGTTGAGCTCTTTGAGGCTCAAGTTGAGAAATTTGCTCGTCTGCCTGGAGATAATCATTGTAGGCTTTTTCCAGCTTTTTGAGCTCTTCTTCAGCATTCTTCATTTCCTGAAGCTCTTTTTCCGCGTTAGCGATTTCCTTGTCTGTGCTGTCCAGCTGAGTAGATTTTCTGGTCTTTTCGATCTCCAGGGAGTTTAGCTTGGATTGCAGCTCATCAAATTGCTCCAGAGCTTTCTTTATTCCCTCTAAATCTATTTTGGAGAGCTCCTGTTCTACTTCCTTCTTCTGTTTTTCCAGCTCTTTTAGTTTATTTTCCACCCTCTCTTTAGCCTCTAATTCCTTTTCCAACACAGCTATTTTCCTGTCCACTTCATTAATCCTTTCCTTCACGTAGTTCTCGAACTCTCTGCTCTTCTCGAAGGCTTTCTTGTAACCGTCAACACCCAGAATAGGAGAGAATATTCTGTCCCTCGCACTGGGGACTTCCAGAAACTGAGAAGTCATCTTCCCCTGGGACACCCCTATTACATTCTCAAAGAATGTTGTGCCGTCGGTTTCAAGACTGAAATTTTCCCTTATCCATTCCCCAACTTCAGAGGCTCCTTCTGCAACCTTTCCCGTTTCAGAATCTCTAATAGAATATTCTGACGTTCCAGTAGTGGAGATCTTTCTTATAACCTCATATATTCTATCATCACTGGCCAGTATCTTGATCCTGACCTCTCCCTTCTTCTCCCCCTTTCTAATGAAATCACTAATCTTGTAGGGGAGGGTGTCAAACAATGCAAAACCGATAGCTTCCAGTATGGTAGTCTTTCCGGCCCCATTCTCTCCAATAATGGCGTTCAATCCGGAAGAGAAATCTATTTTCTCATGGGAGTAGCTCTTAACGTTTACCAGACTTACTTCCTGTATCATAACTGAATATAGCCCTCCAATCCTCTTCGTCTCCTCTGTCTTGATCTCCCTCAACCTCTTGCTCTTCTCCCTCTTTATCTTCTCCCTGTGTATCTAATTCTTCCTCTTCTCCTTGAATTTCTGCTCCTTCGTCTTCATCTTGCTCTGCTATTTCTCTGTCCCCTTCTTGTTCTCTCTCCTCTTCTTCTTGCTCTTTCACTTCTTTATTCTCTTTTCGCTCTTTTTCCTCAGATTCTTTCTTTTTGTGCTCTTCAATCTCCTGATCAGTTTGTTCGCTGTCCAGATTATTGAGAATTGATCCTACGAACTGGTCCACCGATTGATTATCAAATGAGGATGAAAATATGTTCTTTAGCCTTAAGACTTCATCTGCTATATTGCCATAGCTGTAGTTCTCCAGTAACTGCTCCACCACGTTCTTCTCTATAGTATCCTTGTCCGTAGAGGATAGCGGCTGGAAAGTATTTCCGGTGTCCAGCTTTAACCGAACTACAAGAGGATCGAACTCATTTACTATTTTCTGTATCTCATCCGGCTGTATTTTCATTTCTTGACTTGCAGATACTTTCAAGTGGACTACAGCGTTCTCACAATTCTGGGAGGTCAGGAAGTTTCTGAGATCGGAGTGGAAGTCGTTATCCTCGATCTCGTATTCCAGCGACAAGAATTTACGTTTGGAAAAACCCTCCACCAGCTGATAGTGGAGCTTATCATCCCACTCCACATAAAAGATCCCTCTGTTGAAGCTGCTTTCAGTGATGTCACAGGTTTCCAGACTCCCTGGATTGAAGATGAAGTTGTCCTCCACTATGCTCTGGTGGATATGTCCCAGGGCGACGTAGTCAACAGACTTCTTGAATTGATGGAGAACTGAAGAGGGGATACAGCCGTAAATGTTCATGTAGCCTTCAACCCCGGCGTGAGCGGTAAAGATGGTAAAACCGTTTTTCTTGATCTTCTTCTGATATTCTTCAAGTATTCTGGAGGTCAGGGAGCCGTAGTATTTCATACCGTATATGCGAGCTCCATCGAGGTCTACGTAAGCTCCCTTCTCACCATCCCACTCTTCCAGAACCAGTCCATCATCGAAAGACGGTTTTAAATTTATCAGGAGATCGTTCTTGGCCAGGTAATCCATCCAGGAGAATCTATCTCTAAAATAGGTTGAATCGTGATTTCCCTCTACAGCCACTACTGGTATATCAGCCTTTTGGGCCTTTTCCAGCACTTTAGTGGCTTGAGTTAAGGTGACGGGGTCCATTTCACTTCTTTTGTGGAACAGGTCACCAGCAATTATGATAAAATCCACTTCGTTGTTGATTCCATAATTTATTGCGTCCAGAAAAGACTGGGCAAAATCAACTAACCGCTCCTCACAGCCATATTGTCTGTATCCCAGGTGTACGTCTGCCATATGAATGAATTTTACCATGTGGACACCTTTTCAGCTGCAAAATCTAAAATATTATATCTCAACTCCTGGCTGAACTTTATTTATTTTTTCGTGTATGGCGAAAGTGAGCGGCATTTTATTAAGGTTATTAGAATAAACAGAAAGATTATTATACGCAATATTTAAAGCGAATCAATGCCTACAATTGATGATTCATCGGGGGAACCAACAAATTTGGACAATTCTGAGCCTCTAGTCTACATCAACGGAGAATTTTTTCCTGAGAGTCAGGCAAAGGTAAGCATATTCGACCACGGTTTTCTTTACGGAGATGGTATCTTCGAGGGTATCAGGGCCTACAAGGGTAAGGTTTTCAAGCTAAAGGAGCATCTGGACAGGCTTTATGATTGTGCCAAAGCCATTGACCTCAAGATACCTATAACCAGAGAAGAATTTGAAAAAGTCATTCTGGAAACTTTGAGAAAGAATAAATTAAAAGATGCTTATATACGTCCGATTGTTTCCAGGGGTATCGGAGATCTGGGTCTAGACCCCAGGAAATGTCCTCAGCCCAATGTTATAGTTATAACCAGAGAATGGGGTAAACTCTACGGTGATCTATATGAAAAGGGATTGAAAGCAATTACTGTTACGGTAAGGAGAAATGCCATAGATTCCCTCCCCCCCAACGTGAAATCCCTCAACTACCTGAACAACATCTTCGCCAAAATAGAGGCAAATGCCAAGGGAGGAGACGAGGCCATTTTCCTGGACCATAATGGATACGTTTCTGAGGGAAGTGGAGACAACATATTCGTAGTCAAAAATGGAGAGGTCTTCACTCCACCAATTCTGAATAACCTCAGGGGTATAACCCGAGCAGTTGCCATGGAATTGATGGGTAAATTGAACATACGCTTCCAGGAAAGAAATCTGGGACTTTTTGACCTTTATTCCGCAGACGAGATTTTCGTGACCGGAACTGCTGCTGAAATCGCGCCCATCACCTACATCGACGGAAGACCAATTGATGATGGAAAGCCGGGAGATTTGACCCAAAATCTTATGAAGGAGTTCAGGAAAGCCACTGAGGAAGGAACTCCCATTTATGACTGAGGGATTATATGGCATTAGTATCAATAGTGGTAGAGATAAAAGATAAACCTGGACAGCTTCTCAAAGCGCTTGAGCCCATTTCCCATATGGGAGGGAACATTCTGGGCATTCTGCACCAAAGAGAGAAAATGTCTCCCTTGGGGAGAATACCGGTGGAAATATCTATCAAAATCGATGAGGATAAAGTAGATAGCCTGATAGGTACCATTGAGGGGAATGATGTTGTCGTCAGGAGCTACAACGAAGTAAGACTTACCACCACTACATCCGCTCTTCTGGTGGGCCATATTATCCGCACTGATTTAAGTGATACCATCAATCGGATCGACAGTACCGGGTATGCTGAAGTGGTAGATATCAGGGTCAACATGCCCCAGCTCAAGGAGCCGTCCACAGCCATGATCACTATATCGGCCACGGGTAAAGACAGATTAAACGAGGCAATGGGTTTGCTGAACGATGTATGTAGAGATAAAGAGATATTGGTAGTCGAACCCTTAAATGAAGGTCTCTAATTGAGCAAAAATCCAAAATTCAATGAAGTGAGTAATATGATCAAAATCGTCATAATCGGATTCGGAGTTATTGGGAGAGGAGTGGCAGAGGTTTTACTGGACAAGAAAGATGAAATCCAGAAACACATAGAGGACTATAAAATCGTGGCGATCGCAGAGAAGGATGGAGTGATCTACAACGAGCATGGACTGGGCAAAGAAGTGCTCGAGTACAGCCCTCAGGATTTTACTACCGGAAGCACAATGGAAACCATTGAAAATGCCGATTTTGATGTTGCCATTGAGGTAACGCCCACAGACATAAAGAAAGGAGAGCCCGGTCTGACCCATATGAAGGAGTGCCTGAAAAGAGCAGCTCACGTGATAACTTCCAATAAGGGCCCTATTGTTGTGGGCTATAAAGAGCTTCAGGAGCTTGCAGCCAAGAATAATGTCAGTCTGAAATTTGAGGCTACTGTGGGAGGAGGAATGCCCATCATCAATCTGGCAAGAAATAATCTGGCCGGTAATGATATAGAGTCCGTGAGAGGTATTCTCAACGGGACATGCAACTTCATCCTGTCCAGAATGGAGACAGAAAAGCTGTCCTACCACCAGGTTCTGGCCGAAGCTCAGGAGCTGGGTTACGCTGAATCAGACCCCACATACGATGTAGAAGGGATCGATTCGGCTGCCAAGCTGGTCATAATTGCCAACGCCCTGCTGGGTATGGATGCCTCCTTTGACGATGTGGAGATCGACGGCATAACCATGATAACTCCAGAAGCCTTTGATGTCGCTCTGGAGAAGAATTATACTATCCGGCTGATAGGCGAAGTGAACAAAAAGACAGGCTCTATCAAGGTATCACCTCGATTGGTACCTGCACACCATCCTTTATGCGTTACAGGAACACTGAATGCCCTCCAGGTACAAACAGATCTTGCAGGAGATATAGTGGTGGTGGGCAAAGGTGCAGGGAAAAAAGAGACTGCCAGTGCAATCGTTTCCGACCTCATAGAGATATACAAGTGATCGCAGCCACTTGAACGCGTATCAACCTTTTTATCATCTGACGCTATTGGGATTATCAAGAAGAGCGGACATGAGCTAACAGTTAATTTTATAAATTCCGAAAATTATTGAGGATAAGAAGGAGGTAAACTTATGGCAAAAACGAGTTTTTTAGGATTAGATGAAAATGTTGCAGGAGCCTTAACTTATGTGTTGGGCTGGATAACAGGAGTCATATTCTATTTAATGGAGAAGGAGAGCAGTTACGTTAGATTTCACGCAGTTCAATCCATTGCACTGTTCCTGCCCCTACATGTTGTAATCATTGTTTTAGGGTACATTCCGTTTATCGGATGGGTCATATCCAACTTATTGAGCCTGCTTGGTCTCGTGCTGTGGATTGTGTTGATTGTAAAAGCTTACCAGGGCGAGAGGTTCAAACTGCCGGTCACAGGAGATATCGCCGAGGAACGCTCCTGAAAAGTGTGGAGTCACTGCGATCATAAATCTAAAATTTTTATCTCTTTTTTGCTTTACTGTAGTTATTATTGTTATTAACAGCCCGGCCATTCAAATCTTTCAAATTCCAACAAAAGACGCGGGCAGTTAAATTTAAAACAAACAAGATAAATGGGAATCAGAAAGCCCCGGTGAGGCAAACAATACAATCAAAACAATATACTTTTTTGGGTAGTAAAAATTAAATAATTTGGAAACATTACGTAATATATGGCAGTTAGATTAGAAGCATATAAACAAGAATTAGGGTCAATCACAGAGCGCCTTGAGAACGAAATAGACGATGAAAAGACCCGGAAAACCATACAACTTTTTGCACAAACTCTTTTAGCTAAAAACATAAGCCCTGGCAGAGTTACCCGCTATCTATATTGTTTAAGAGACCTATACGAAATTATAGGCCAACCAATTGATACCTGGGAAACTGAAGAATTAACCTCAGCCCTGGCAGAGATAAGCATGAGAAAAATAAGTCCTCACACTAAATATGAATACCAAAAAACCCTTAGAAAATTCTTTAAGTGGTATAGAGGGGAGAAGTGGGAGCATTTTGATGTATTGAAGGGTAAAAAGAAGATTCAGAGAAACCCCGACATACTGCAAGAAAACGAGGTTTTAGAGTTGGTTAGAGCAGCAGATAGGAAGAGAGATAAAGCCTTAATTGCTGTCGCTTATGAAGGTGGATTAAGAGCTGGTGAACTATTAGGCTTAAAAATTGGAGATGTAGAATTTAACACCAAAGGAGCGAAACTAAAAATTTCCGGGAAGACCGGAGAAAGAAAACCCCTTATTATCTTCTCAGTACCCTATCTAACTCAATGGCTTGAAGAACACCCCCACAAAGATGATTATAACGCCCCCTTATTTACTTCATTAGCCCACAGAAACTATGGGAATAAATTAAGCCGATATGGATTTGCACAATTACTTAATGAAGCTGCCAATAAAACCAGTATAAAGAAAAAAGTATATCCCCACTTATTAAGACATTCACGCTGCACAGTCATGGCCAACGTGATGACTGAGGCCCAGATGTGCCAGTACTTTGGGTGGGTCCAGGGATCAGATATGCCCTCAATCTATGTTCACCTTTCCGGTAGAGATGTGGACAGATCAGTTTTGAGGTACTACGGTTTGCTTGAGGAAGAGGAAGAAGAGGAAACCAAACAAACAAGGCCAAAGAAATGCCCCAGGTGTAATGAAACCAACGGACCCACCGCCCAGTTCTGCCAAAGATGTGGATTTGTCTTAGATGAGAAAGAAAGAGCAAAAGCCCAAATAGAAGAAACCAAATCAATGGACCAAGTAATGAATGAAATACTATCAGATTCAGATTTAAGAGAAGACTTCAAGAAGAAAATTAAATGGGCCGAAATAATAGAGAATGACCCAGAGAAAGCAAAGCAAATCTATGAAGCTATTGAGAACAGAAAGAAAGGTTCTGGTGGTTAGTTAGCTCTAGTAATAGCTTACCACAGGATGTTCAAAATCCTCATATATGTCTTACCAGATAGATAGGTAAGTGGTAGTGGGTAAGGTTGGGCTTCAGAAGCTTAAAGCTAAAAACCCTCCTGCCGAAACAATGAGGGGTGTTTAAGCGTGATGGGAGGAGTATGCAGGGGGCCACCTGTGAATAAATTGTAGCCATGCCTCTTAAGAATTTCAGACTCTCGGAGAGACAGAAAAGAAGACGTGAAAGTTTTAAAGTCTTTTCATTCTCCTTACTTTTAGGTGCTTTATTTGGGACTTTAGTTTATCTAATATTGAGTGCTTCTCAACTTTCCGTTCTTGTTAATTTTGGGGTTACGCCTGCAATTGTAGTTGCGATTATTTTTCTTTTTATCCTTGCTATGAAATCAGTTTACAGCCCTGAGGAACTTTATGAAGTTATACCAGCTCAAATTTTTTACAATAAAAGAGAGGGAGCTGTTGAATCATTATCTCCAAGAACGGGGTCTTTCATGAATGATGCTTCTTCAGTGATAGAAAAGTGTTCTCAAGACAACTCCGATATACATCAGTACCTGGAGAATAAAGATTTAGCTTTAGAATTAGTTGTAGATATGGTAGCATATTTTTTCTTCTTCCAACTATCAGCTAATTATCCATTCCCAAAATGGTCTCCAAGAAGAGTGTTTCATGGGCCTGATTACAAATGGTGGGAGTATGAAAAAGCTCAAAAGACAACCTATATAGACTATTTATCACTGCCTAAAGAATTAAAATCTAAAAACGTCTTGTTTCGTTTTTGTAAGGATGTGGGTACCTTCAGAATAAGAGACTTCCACTTACCCCATAATACTGAACTCAAGTATAGTAAATCAGACGCAGGCAGTTCTATAGTTACTATTAAGAACCGTTACTGTATGATTAAATTAGAGATAATTTCTGGTTGGTGGAGCGCTGGCTTACCACTACCTATGCAAAAGTTAAAAAATTTTGCTAATAATATTGTTGGTAAGAAGTCTACACAAGATGATTATGTTGGAATTACCGCCAATATACACTTTCATGCAAGCTTTAACTGGTTTTGGAGTCTTTTTGAGTTTAGTGAAAATTATTTCAATTGGGTAGAAGAAATTTATGATAAAGTTGAGGAATACTTCAACTATGAAAGGGATTACGAGGCGAGTGAAAAGCTATTTAAAAAAGATTAAGTGGGCTGAAATAATAGAGAACGACCCAGAGAAAGCAAAAGCAAGTTATGAAGCAATTGAAAGTAGTGAGGTGTGATTATGGAGCAAGAAGATATTGAGTTAATTGAAAATGCAGTGGCCGCCATAACCAAAAATTATGATCTCTCCCGGGAAGAGGTAATAGATTATATGGAAGCTAAATGGGTTAAACCATTAATTGAGAGTGGGGAGACTGAAAGGCAAGCATGGATGGTAGGTATTGATAAGTTACTGCTTTATTTCTTGCCGCCAGATGATTTGAATGATGTTAACGAAGAAGTAAGAAATAAAATTTTGGTCCCGTTCCATCATAGGTGTAAATTCACCTCCCACTTAATATCCTCATTTTTCATGATTCTTGAGATAAATTTTTCATAAGTTTTTCTTTGGCAGGTTCTTTTGGTGACTAAGGTAGCCATGTTTTCTGCTCCTTTTGGTGTCCAGGTCATCCATTTGTTTTTCATTCTTTTGCTTATTTCGCCCATTCTTCTTTCCATGTGGTTGTTGTGCCATGGGATCTCAATGCCCTGGAGTTTTTTGTAGGCGAATAACAGGATGTTTCTCCCGTATTTGGTGAAGAAGTTCGCAGCCTTCCAGTAGCCCTGCCTGTCCATCTCCTTTATGAAGCTCCTTATCCTCTTACTCGCTTTATCTATCCTCTTTTTAAGGTCGGGCTTATCTAGGGAATTCTTCAACCACAATAATGTTTTTCTTATCTCATTCACATACCATTTCCTGGTGTTGAGGTCTACTCCGTGCTCCCATAACTTGTGGTTGACTTCAGTGAACACGTGCAAGAGATCGATCTGCCTTTCATCAAAGCACTGCAACTCCTTAGCAGCATCACCTATGGCAATCTCATCAAGGTTGAGCTCCTTCTTGATCTGTTCGTGTTCCTGGTTCACTCTCACCTCAATGTTATCGCCCTCAACAAGAGTCAGCTTCAACTTCTTGCCTCTGGAATGGAGTTTGGTGTCATCAGTAGAGAAGTAAGTGTTGTAAGTGACTTCTGACTCCTTCAAATCATCAGCCTCTTCCTGCACATACCTCCAGATACTCTGATGAGAAGGAGAGCTAGTGAAACGATTGACCTCGTCTCTGGAGTCCCTGTAAGTCATCTTTACTGCAGAGTCTACCGAAATTCCCTTCACATCTGACTGATACTTTCTTTTGGATTCAAAGTCGACCACATCATACAAGGGGATTGATAACTCCTTACCCCTAACCCTGGTGAGATCAAGAGCTACTTCACCCAAAGAAGTAACAATAGTCCTACCTCTTTGCCCATTCCTGCTGTAATCACTGCCTCTCTCATACTGCTTACCACAGTACCTCTCAACTTCCATCTCGTTTAATTCTTCCAGCATGTACTTCAAAGCCTTCCTACCAATCTCGAAAGCTACCCCCACAAAAGAGGTAATCGGAACCTTTTTATGATAATCTACACTAACAGTCATCGCTGGAATCTTGAGTTCTAGTGGCATACCGGGTGGGGCTAAACCCCCATCCTTAAAATTTTCCACCACTTTTGTTACAGCACCAAAAATTTAGATATGGTTGACAGGCTAGCAGTAAACGAGTCAATAAGGCAAGAAAAAATAAGCGAGGTTGCGGAGATTTACGCCAATTATGCTGATAAATACGATAGAATTAAGTCTTATATAAAAACTTGGAGCCACATTCCTAAATATAAAGGTGTTGCTATAGATATAAGAAGAATGGAAGAAGATAAGATGAAAGAAGCTCAAAAAAGGATTGATGAAAAAGGTGGGATAGTCGGTATGAATGATATAGATATAATAACTGACGCTCTTTCTTTAAAGGAGGAACGCTTTTCTGAAGATATTATTTTTTATCTAGCTTCAAACGATCAACATATTGCTGGCGGACATGTCAAGCCCTGGAGCGAGATAAGGAGAGATTTTGAGAGCAAATTTTCTATCTTACCACGATTTCCTGACGAGATACTAAGGGTTTACTATGAAATAAGTTGGTAAATTTTATTTTAGTAGAAGTGTA
>CAZQTT010000030.1:0-29192 GCA_964596255.1 uncultured archaeon | reverse complement strand
AGGTGATTGAGGAGAAGGCTAAGCTGGATGAGGATGCTCAGCTCCTCATGACTATTCCTGGTGTCAGCTATTACTCTGCTTTGCTGATCAAATCGGAGATCGGGGACATCAATCGCTTCCCCAGCAAACTCAAGCTGGTTAGTTACGCTGGCATCAGTCCCTCTGTAAGGCAGTCAGGTAACAAGGAAGTGAAGGGAAATATAACTAAGCAGGGCTCCAGGAATCTCAGGTGGATCCTGATTCAGTGCGCTAACGTAGCCATAAGACACGATGATTACTTAAGGAATTTCTACCAGAGGATAGAGAGGAAGAAGGGACATAAAAAAGCTGTAGTAGCCACAGCCAGAAAAATGCTGGTCTGCATCTACTACATGCTAACCAGAAGAGAGCCATACAATCCCAAATAATTTAAAGAATCCTAAAGCCCAGCCACCACCAACACCCTCCCACCACCCCGCACCCTTTCCCTGCGGAAAGTATAGGAGGTGAATGGTTAAGGTAAGTAATAAATAACCCTAAACTAATTACCCGGTAAGGGTTCCACATAGGTGAACTGATAGAAGAAGGAAAAAAAGACCACCGTTATCCTTAATTAAGAGTCTTTCCACAATATATAAGGTTCCTGTTGCAGCCTTTTATCTTCCAAATCCGAGAGAAACGTATAAACCAAAAGATTGTAGGTTTATTCCTGGAAGAGAGGGTAAATTTACTAAAAAGACCCTTCTCATATTTAGAAAAGTAAATGGGATTCGAAAAGTAGCCAAGGAGCTTATTGAAAACTTAGGAGAAACTCCTGTTCCGTATATTGAAAGACTAACCACTGATGATAAACCAGAAGAAGTTGCTATGAGATACAGACAACAGCTTGGATTGTCTGAGGAATTACAGACAAACTTTAAAGATGCATCAAGTTTGTTGAAGTATTTGAGGGAAGGTATCGAAAATCTGAATATCTTTGTTTTCCAATATAACATGCCGGTGGAAGACGCAAGAGGATTTACTTTGATTGATGATTACCCTGTAGTTATTACAATAAATTCAGGAGACAATTATGCACCTAGAATCTTCACGTTATTACATGAGTTTGGGCACGTGCTTTTGGGTGAATCAGTAGTTGATATACCCAACATTGCCGCTCCAGCCACAAATAGTGTTGAAAAATGGTGTAATGAGTTTGCATCATCTTTTTTGTTTCCTAAGGATATAGCTAATAGAGTTTTTGACGAAAATCATTCCTCATTGACTGAAACGAAAACATTAAACACGTTGTCAAAAAGATACAATATAAGTAAACACATGTTATTTTATAATATGTTTAAATTGGGTTACATTTCTAAAAAAGATTATGATTCAAACTTGAAGCGGTTTAAACCTGCTACTAAGAAGAAGCAGAAAGGTGCAGTTCCTACCGAAAGAAGGGTGTCTGCGGAGCTGGGAGAGAAGTATATAGAGCTAGTTGTTCAAAACTACGAGAATAAACAAATACCCTATTCTGAGGCTTTGGAGGCGATTCCCAATGCAAAAACTAAAACTTTCAAGAAACTTTTGAATTAGGTGAGGTAGTTTGGTAATCGAGTACATTATCGACTCGAGTTCATTTATAGAGCTGAAGGAACATAATCCGTTGGATTTGTATCCGTCAGTATGGGATAGGCTTATAACATTACATTCAGAGAACAGGCTATGTTCTCATGTCGAAGTTTACGATGAGATAGAGAGAAAAGATGACGAGTTAAAAGAATGGTCTAAAAAGCAAAAGAACTCATATCCAAAACTCTTTGAGAACTATACAACTCAGCAGCAGAGGTATCCTGTAGATATTCTTAATAATTTTGGCTCATTTGTTAAAGTTAATAAAGCTACGCCTACAGACGCCGATCCTTGGTTGATAGCATTAGCTCTTGAATTAAAAATACAAATTAGATTTGATAGCGAATTTGGGCCAGTTGGAGTTGAGCCAGTTATAGTAACAGAAGAAGTTTTGAAGAGCAATCAAATTAAGATTCCATACGTCTGCAATCATTATGGAATAAAATGCTTGAACATATTTGATATGTTTAGACAAGAAGGCTGGACATTTTAACTTCTTTCTGAATTGGCTATAAGTTAATTTTCGGAGATGAGATTTTGGTTTTATATCATAACATGTCAGTTTCAATTCAATTAAACCAGAACAAAACGTTTATATCCTTCATTCATACAGTGACTGTGACCTTATTAGATGATATCACCAGATCTAAAATAACTGCATTCCTATCACTACTTATTTTAGTTTTGACTTTACTTTCCTCTGGTTGCTCCCAGTTTAGAGAAAATGGATTTACTGAAAATAACAGCGTAAATCTCTTTAATAGCCCTGATAATAGCTCTCTCCCGACTAGACATGAGGTGATGAATAAACTATCCAGAATTAGTGAGAACCCGAAAAACCTCTCTATAGGATCTCTTTTTGAAATTGATGAGCTAAAAGGCTACAACATCGTAAATCTAACAAAAAGATTGCAGCCTTAATCTAAAGAATTAAGCAAATAAATCTAATAAACCTACCGTCTACCTTTCGAGATTATAGCAATATAACCAATGAGATGAAGGCAACAATCATAACCGTTCTCGTCAATAGTACATGAAGTAATAGTTGCAGTAGCTGTAGTGGCTGTAGTAGTAGCAGTTTAAGCTATAATTATAAAAAAAATGGATATTAAATTTCGAAAGAAATATAACCAACCACTTTATTGTGACCAGTGAGGAGTCGCCCCCAGGGACCATAATTAGTTGATGCCATTGTAAACTGCGTTCTAATTGTTCTAAAAGTTACTATAGTAATACTGTAATAGTACTCCCCAATATGCCTCCAATACTTTAGAGTTGCCCCTAGAGGTTGAACTTGAGTTCATTCTATAATTGAATTTCATCATTATTCCATTCGATGTGTTCTTCTTTCTGGAATGAACTATATTCAAAGCTTGGATAAAGTCTTGATAAGTAAGAACTCTCCTAAATTCTTTTACTGTCCTTTTTCATCATAAGACCAGTTATAAAGTTCGCATTGGTAACCAATACTTTTTAGAGCTTCAATTGTCCATGTGGAAAAGAAGTCCTTCACGTCATGGTAAAAATCGGTTTGTTCGGACTTTTCTACAGGCACCAGGGGCTCCCCACAAGACACTATTACTCTCATTTTCCCCACCTTGAAATTCTCTTCAAATTCAATAGAAAATGTATAGTATCGGATCAGACCGCTGCTGTAGGTTATCCCTCTCTTCAACTTCTCCTGATCTTCATACGATAGGTTGGGTTTTATCAGAAATTCAAATCTTATCTTGCCGGGTTTAACCAGTACTTCCTGGGGCAATTCTGTATCTCTATCTATTTCTTCTTGTGTAGAATCTCTCAGATCCTTTGCCCTTTGTTCAGCGTATTGCCCATCCTTTCTTTTGGTGAATCTGTCCAGAAATCCCACAACAAAAGAAGATTAACTCCACCTTAAATCTTGCCCTCAAAAAGTTCATCATTATTCCCATCTTTACCTGTTCGACATGAATCTAAACCTAATTTGGGTTCACATAATCATCCGGGGCACAAAGATGATATAAGAGTTCAATAGACATAGATTAAGAAATTGTTTATGAATAGGTGATCAAATTTGGAAGCAAATTTAAAGGTAAATCAAGCTTATCCAAGTGATTCGGGGAGAGGAGTAGCAAGACTGGACCCTGAAGCAATGTTGAATCTCAAAATCTCCCCAGGGAATACCATAAAGATTGTAGGAAAGAGGGAAACTGTTGCCAAGGTGTGGAGAGCCCCCAAGAGAGATTGGGGTAAAGGCATATTACGAATCGATAGGTTTGTGAGAGAAAACACCGGCTCAGGCATTGGCGATGGAGTTAAAGTGGAAAAGGCAGAGCCGGAATCAGCAAGAACGGTTACTATCGCCCCTCTGAAGAAAATGGACTTCAAAGTTTATGGGATGGACATTGGAGAGTACCTGAAGCATCAATTACTGAAAAGGCCTTTAATTGAAGGAGATATAGTTCCCGTAATAGGCTCCCCGGCTTTATCTGGCTTTGGAAAGCACGGCCAGAGCCACGCCCAGCTTTTTGTGGCGGTTAAAACGGACCCCAAAGGTCCGGTAGTCATTGACGAGTCTACCAGAATAATCTACAGAGATGAACCAGCAAAAGGATTCGAAAGAATGGGTAAGGCTGGCATCACGTATGAGGATATTGGGGGGCTGAAAGAAGAGCTCCAGAAGATAAGGGAAATCGTTGAGCTCCCCCTAAAATATCCAGAGATCTTCCAGAGGCTCGGTATTGATCCACCAAAAGGAGTTATGCTCACTGGCCCTCCCGGAACAGGTAAAACCCTCATTACCAAGGCAGTGGCCAATGAGATTGGAGCCTCATTCTACACTATAAACGGCCCGGAGATCATGAGCAAGTTCTATGGTGAATCGGAGCAGAGGTTAAGAGATATTTTCGAAGAAGCCAGGGAGAACTCACCTTCCATCATTCTTATTGATGAGATTGATGCTCTTGCTCCCAAGCGAGACGAAGTCACTGGTGAGGTTGAAAGAAGAGTGGTTGCCCAATTGCTTGCTCTAATGGATGGTCTGGAAGAAAGAGGTCAGGTAGTTGTCATTGGAGCGACCAACAGAATTGATGCCGTGGACCCGGCACTGAGAAGACCGGGAAGATACGATAGGGAGCTGGAGATCGGAGTGCCTGATCTGGAAGGTAGAAAAGAGGTCTTGCAGGTCCACACCAGGAACATGCCCCTGGAACCTCAATATAACAAAGAAGAAGTATTAGAATCGCTGGAAAAAGTAAGGAACAATCTTAATAAGGAAACAGAACAATCAGAATCTGAAGAAGCACAATCATTAGTGCCCGAATCTCTGGACTCAATCATGGAAGAGGTAAGGGGGGCTGAAGATGAAGATGTAACTGAAATTGTCCAGTCTCTTCCTTCCAGTGCCTTCTCTGAACTCAAAAGGCAGAGCGTCAAATACATGCTCAAAACGATTAGTGAGCAGACTCACGGGTTTGTGGGTGCTGATATCGAGTCCCTGTGCAAGGAAGCTGCCATGAAGGCACTCAGGCGTTACTTACCCCTGATCGATCTTGAAAATGAAGAGGTCCCTACAGAGGTTCTGGACTCCATAAAGGTAACCATGGATGATTTTAAGGAGTCGCTTAAAGAAATCGAACCTTCAGCACTGAGGGAAGTCGTGGTAGAAGTTCCCATGGTTTCATGGGAGAATGTAGGCGGCCTTGACGATGTAAAGAGGGAAGTGGTGGAGACTGTTGAGTGGCCCTTACGTTATCCGGAGAAGTTCAAGAAGTTCGACATCAGGCCCCCCAGAGGAGTTCTGCTTTACGGGCCTCCGGGAACTGGAAAGACCTTGATTGCCAAGGCTGTTGCCAACGAAACTAATGCCAACTTTATAACCGTCAAAGGCAGTGAGCTGCTAAGCAAGTGGCTGGGAGAGAGTGAAAAAGCGGTAAGAGAAATATTCAAGAAGGCTAAACAGGTGTCTCCCTGCATAGTATTCTTTGATGAGCTGGATGCTACGGCCCAAACGAGGGGAACTGGTGAGAGCAGCAGGGCAGTGGAAAGAGTGGTAAATCAATTGCTCATAGAGATAGATGGCCTTGAAGAGCTGGAAGATGTGATGGTAGTAGGAGCTACCAACCGTCCGGATATACTGGACAAGGCGTTGCTGAGACCTGGAAGATTTGACAGGCTGGTGCTTGTCAGAGCACCTGGTAAGAAGAGCAGAAAGGCGATACTCAATGTCCATTTGATGGATATGCCGGTTTCAGAGGACGTAGATATTGAAGAGCTTGCAGACATTACAGATGGATACGTAGGTGCAGATATCGAGGCGGTTGCCAGAGAAGCAGTCATGCTGGCCTTCAGGGAAAATATAGACACAGAAGAAATTGAAATGAGACATTTCATGGATGCACTGAAGAAAGTGAGGCCCAGTGTTGATGAATCAACTCTCAGCTTCTATGGGAGCTTTGAAGAGAGAGTGAAATCGGAGAGCACCAAGGCTACAAGTACTTTCCTGGGTTACGGCTAAAAATTAACAGCTATTTATCCTCCATTTATTCTTAATTTTTTTTAGGCTTCATTGGGAGGTTCTGAGACTAATCAGGTTTCAAAACCTGGTGCAGGGCTTATGTAGTAAAAATTAAGAGAAAAATATAATAAACGTTTATTAAATTTTATTTCCCTCAAAACCTACTTAGTGGGGTTAATATAAAAAATAAAAAAAGTTTGGGGAACAGCTTACTGTTTAAGAGCTAGCTTAACGTCTTCGGCTTTAACGGTTTTCCTGCCAGAGTGTCTTGCAATATCAGCAGCTTTTCTGGCAACGTCTGAGGCATAGTCTTCGAGTGCCTCAACCATTTTCTTGTTAGCCTGCTCGCTAACTCTTGCCGCTCCCGCTTTTCTTATCAACCTATCAATAGGTGCGGTTGGTATTCCAGCCATTTACAATCACCTCCTCTTATATCTAAAGCTGTAATTTAAAATATAAATAGCTTTTGGCTGAAGGTAGGTTTGGCTTCCTTGTAATTTGGTTTGAAGGCCTTTAATGTACAAGTAGATGTGTTGAAGTTATTACTTTAAAACATAGCCTAATTAAGACTTAAAATTGTTCGTTGCCTCATCAAGGGTTTTTACACTCCACTACTGAATTGTTATCGCTCAAATGAGTTCAAAAGAAGATAAAGAAGGCCACATAACGCTTGTTATTGTATTAAGTACCAGGGTGTCAAGAGGGTGAAAGAGGAAGTGAATATAAATGGCCACCCTGAATACCACCCTGGTACACGAACGTACTATATCTTGCCTTATTAATTTTTGGTTTCTTTTAAATATAGTATATATAATAAAATAAAAAACTAATCAGAAAGCTTAGATTGCTTCTAAAGCTTCTCCATATACTTTATATCCTGAATTTATGTACTACTTGTCGGTATTAACTGACCATGTTGCGGAGCTCAGAGATTTCTTCCGATTCCTCTTTGTGCTCTTTAAATGAAGTCCTAACGAGCTCTTTTGCTCTTTCCACGATTTCTTTCCTTTTGTTTTCTACGAATTTGGTTCTAATTATTTCATTTGTCTTTATCTCAGCCTTGCTTGAACCAATTTTCTCTATAGTCTCCAGAACTGCTGCCAAAGTTGCGGTCTCTACTTTATCCAGACTTGAGGGGACTTCAATTTCCCCGTGAGTTCTTCCGCTCTCATTTTCAGTTTTAACTTCTATCCTTCCAATCTTGCCTTTTTCCTGGAGGTCTCTGAGATCAAGCTCTTTGCCCAGCAGCTCCTCGGTCTGGCCGAAAATTGCACCAACAACATCGGAACTTTCTACTGTGCCTTCAGCAGTAAATTGGGAGTGTATTAAGTATTTGCTGCTTGAATCCGCAGGAGTTTCCTTATCTTCTGACCCGCTCATTTATACCACTGGCCTAATGTTCTATAAGTCAATTATGTCCTACCATTATAAATGTTTTCAGGGTATAAAATAGCTTTTCCCACCAAAACCTTCATCTTATTCCCGGCTCCCCAACTTAACCACCACTTTTTATGGATTTTGCCAAACATTGTTCTCTCTTCTTCTATTTCCTCAGGAAATTACCGACTCCCTCAAATTACCGTTTAAACTGGTCAGATCATCTCCATTTAATCTAATTAAATACTGAATGGTGGAGGTGAGTTTTTCTTGATCCTTCCATAACAACCTCATGTGAATTGGGGATAGAGACAGGTGGATAGTAATGATTATAGCTATTGTGCATCCGAAACAGAGGGGTCCAAATATTTGTGGGAACCAGAGTTATCATATGGGTTCTAATGGCAATATGAATAGGATTGATGGCCTGGGGAATAAAAGAGCAGGAGTAGGGCTTTGAGATGCATTCCTGAACATTTCGGCTTCTCTGATATGAGAACCTTATTTCCGATTCGATTAATTAATAGATTCATAAAAATCTGGAGGACTTTGCAGTCTATGGGCTATACAACAATGTGCTCGTGAAGCTCGTACTTGGGATTTTATCTCAACAATTTAACATACCTATAATTAATATAGCCAATAATAGCCAATAATAGAAAATTAGATATATTATGTGAACCCCAAACAACCTTGAAGGGGGGTAATAATGTTTAATAATGATTTAGGAGGGTGGTAGTTTGGTTTTCTCTTGGGGCGAACCTTTACCTTACATAGGTATTTCGCCCATGCAGATAATTATAGCCTTAGTAATACTTATATTGGGCTGGATAGTAATAAAATTGATCGTTTCAGCCTTCAAGAAAAGCTTGGCGAGGTCCAAACTGTCGGATTTGGTAATAGAGTTTCTGGGGAGGTTCTTCAGTGTCCTGCTTTACGTAGCGCTCATACTTCTGGCCGTCAGTGCATTGGGGGTTCAAACTGGCTCGGTAATACTCGGATTGTCGGCTATAATAGGCTTAATTCTGGGCTTCGGTTTGCAGGATACAATCACAAACCTGGCATCCGGGATATGGATTGCTGCGCTTAAACTGATCGATAAAGGTGAGTTCGTTAAGGTCAGCGGAGAGACCGGAACTGTTGACGCAGTAGGTATAATGGCTACACATCTTCTAACCCTCGATAACAAGTTAATAACTATCCCCAATAAGCTGATATGGAATGATACTATAACCATTTACAACAGGATGCCCATCAGAAGAGCCGACGTCAGTGTAGGCGTGGCTTATGGCACAGATCTGGACAGGGCAGTTCAAACAGCCATGGACCTCATGAAGAACCATCCCGGCATCTTGAGCGATCCCGCTCCTGCAGTGGTTATTCTGGAGCTGGGAGATTCGTCAATTAACATGCAGTTGAGGGCATGGGCCAAGAAAGAGGACTGGTGGAACGTGTTCCTCGATCTGACAAAGCAAATTTACGAAGCATACGAAAGAGAAGGGATAACAATCCCGTTCCCCCAGATGGATGTCCATCTCAAAAAAGAATGAATTTTTATTCTATATTTCTATTTTATTTACTTAGCTTCTCCAAAAAACTAATTATCTGTTCGGTGTAATAACTGACTCCAAGTAATTCTTAAGTATGGGTTAGAGGTGATAATTGTGGAATATACTAAAATTCCGGGACTCAATGTTAAACCTACCAGAATTGGATTGGGCACCTGGGCTATAGGTGGATGGATGTGGGGAGGCACTGAAGAACAAAAATCCATCGACACCATCCACTCTGCTCTGGATAAAGGAATCAACTTCATAGATACTGCTCCAGCCTACGGTTTTGGACTATCAGAGGAGATTGTAGGAAAAGCTGTGGAGCAATATGGAAATAGAAAAGAGCTAATAATAGCCACCAAGGCTGGTATCGAGTGGAATGAAAACGAAGAGGTTTTCAGGAACGCCAGCAGGGAGCGGATCTTCAAAGAAGTAGATCACTCACTTGAAAGACTTCGAACAGACTGTATAGATGTTTATCAAGTTCACTGGCCCGACCCTGTGGTTCCCATAAGGGAGACGGCAGAGGCGATGAAACAGCTATACAATGAAGGCAAGATCAAAGCCGTGGGCGTCAGCAACTTCTCACCACAGCAAGTGGACGAGTTCAGGAAAGAGGCTCCCATACACACCTGTCAGCCCCCCTACAACCTTTTTGAGCGGGAAATTGAGGATGATGTTCTGCCCTATTGTCAGGAGAACAATATCGTCCTCCTCACTTATGGGGCGCTATGTAGAGGACTGCTTACAGGTAAAATGAAGCCAGACACCCAGTTTACAGGAGATGATCTGAGGAAAATAGACCCTAAGTTCCAGTCCCCCCGCTATCAACAATATTTGGAGGCTGTGGAAAAGCTGGACCAAATTGCTCAAAACTACGATAAAAGAGTTCTTCACCTTGCAGTGAGGTGGATACTGGACCGAATAGGTGACGGAATCGCTTTATGGGGCGCAAGGAAACCAGAGCAAATGGATCCCGTGGATGAAGTGATGGGCTGGAACTTGAACCGGGATGCTATGCAGCTGATTGACTCCATAATCAAAGAAACTGTAAAAGACCCTGCAGGCCCAGGGTTTATGGCTCCCCCCGTAAGAGAATAATAAAGGAAAGGAGTGAAAGGAGTGAAAGGAGTGAAAGGAGTGAAAGGAGTGAAAGGAGTGAAAGGAGTGAAAGATGTAAGTGGAGTGATTTTATGAAGGTTGGATTTATCGGGCTGGGCCATCTGGGAAAACCCATGGCCAAGAACCTGATATCACAGGGAGCAGACCTGATGGTGTGGAATAGGACCAGAGAAAAGGCTGAAGACCTTGGAGTAGAGATGGCTCATAGCCCTGCGGATATGATGAGCAAAGCAGACGTTATCTTTCTTAACCTCACCGACAGCAGGGCAGTAGAATCCGTTATGCACTCTGAGGATGGTCTGCTTGAGGGCGATTGCCAGGATAAGATCGTAGTGGATACCACCACCAACCACTTTGAAGATGTAGAGAAGTTCAGCAAAGTTTTCGAGGAAAAGGGAGCTCGCTATCTGGAGACACCGGTTATCGGGAGCGTCATACCTGCTTCCCAGGGAACGCTCACAGTTCTGGTCAGCGGTGACAGAGAAGTCTACCAGAGGGCTCTACCGTATCTGAAGATAATCGGGGAGCCGGTCTTCTTTATGGGGGAGCAGGGGCTGGCTACCCGGATGAAGCTGATAAACAATATGGTTCTGGGTTCTTTAATGAGTACCCTCGCGGAGGCAGTGGTGATCGGTGAAGAAGCAGGTCTGGACAGGGAGAAAGTGCTGGAAATTCTGTCGGCAGGTGCGGGAGACTCCAAAATCCTCAATGCCAAGAGAGAAAAATTGCTTAATGAGGACTTCTCCGCACATTTCAAGTCATCGCTCATCTACAAGGATCTTCACTACCTGCAGGATATGGTCAGGGAGATGAAAATGCCTCTATTTACTGGCACTATTGCCAAGGAGCTTTATGGCATAACTTTGTCAAAACAGATGGAAGACATGGACTTCTCAGCCGTTTATAAAGCTCTAAAGAAGTAATATTTTTTTCTTCTCTTTTGGTGGAGGATCTGACTGGTATCCTAGCGTATATCTGGCTTTATATCCAGGATTGGAGTTCCATCCAGCATATCTATCCCTTTAACATGAATAACATTGTGTTTTACGTCAAGCACTTTAACCACGGATAGACCAACAGGATTGGGCCTCATGGGAGAGCAAATGCTGAAAACTCCATACTCTTTTCCCTTATGAGGTGGAGTTTGACGCAAGAAGGAGGAGTTATACTGGGGACTCTTGTGAAAGTGAAAAATTACTACAACCTGATCTCCGGGTTTAATATCCATCATTCCTTCTATATACTCTTCATTGATGACCAGCTTTCCTTCAACTTCGGATATAGTCCAGTGCCGGGGGACCTCTTTGGCATCTGTTTGTACGTATCCAATTGGTTTCAGCTCAACACTAATGCTACCACCTTTTTTTTATCTTGAAACTCTCAATTATATGACATTATTGTTACCCGTATGACAATATGACGTTGTTTATTGTTACCCGTATGACAATATGACGTTGTTTATTGTTACCCGTATGACAATGACCCCAAGATCCACTTGATCTACCCTAATTGTTACAAGACCTATAGCAAAAACAGAATATTTTATATATTATTTTGAAACTCATTAAATTAATGACTTTTTTCCAGAAATTCAATCAATCTTGACCTTAAATGATTGTTATTTTTTGACCAATAATTGTAACTAACTTCATTGGTTGCAGGAGCAACTGGAGAAACAACAGAAATTGGAACAAAACCGAATAATTTTTATAACAGAAAACGATTTTACCATTACCGGAGAGGCCTGTCCTTTTCCGACCCGAACCCCCCAAATTCGGTTTTATCCCACCCCCTGGCCTCTCCTTAATTATTACCAAGAATCATCTTCTCCACAAGTGTTTATATAGTTATATATTATTCATTCTTCTATTAGGGTGGTATCATCATCAGAGTATGGCGGATAACAGAAGCACAACAGCCTGAGTTGACCATCACCTGTATTGGTTATCCTGTGCTTGTTCCCCGGAGGGATCAAAATGGCCTGATCCCTGTAAACCTTCTCCTTCTCATCCTCAATCTCCATCAGACCCTCTCCCTCCAGTATGTAGTATATCTCCAGGGCTTTTTGGTGCAGATGGTATTCAGCTGATTGACCGGGCTTCAGGCTCGCTTCGGCCAGACTGATGTTTTGTGAGTGGTAGTATTCCCTTATCTCAGAATTGTCCTTGGTGATGAAAGCCTCGATCTCATTCCTGTCCAGAATCTTCATACCCGGAACACTTCAAGGCAATTAATCTATTTTTTCTATTACAAATTAAATTAAAATGAGCTGGCAAAGTGGGAAGTTAGGCAAATCCTTATAAACTGTTATCCTGCCTTCTGGAGGTAAACTTCGAACTTTAATCCGCCCAATTCTGAGTCATCGGCTCTTAATTCTCCGTTGTAGCTTTCGGCGATTTCTTGGACTATGTACATCCCCAGTCCTGAGCCTGCCTTCTCTCCTCTCTTATAACCTCTCTCAAATATCTTATCCCTGTCCTCTTGGGGGATGCCTCTACCGTTATCCTCCACCGTGCATACTACTCTGCCATCGTCCAGCTCTGTTACGTTGACCCTGATCTTACTGCCTCCAGAGTGCTTGATGGAGTTCCCTATGAGGTTGGTGAATAGCTCTTTGAGCAGCTGGCCTCCTATTACCTTAATATTTCTGTCGCTCCCAGAGCACCCCAAATCTATTTTAATTCCTTTTCCGGAGGCTTCATACCTGTTCTCCTCTACCACATCTTTTATCACGGAGTCTATGCACACTTCCTCTACTTCTTCCTTTTTGACCTCTCCTAAGGTCCGTATCTTCTTTATGATCTCTATCTGCTCTTTTGAACAATTTAAGGCGCCTTCAAGCAACTCTTTCTGCTCTTCAGCGAGTTCGGTATCCTTCAGCAATTCAAGACAGCTTTGAGTGACCTGGGATTTGTTGCTGACATCGTGGCGAAGCAAGGAATTGAGGAATTCTTCCCTCTGCCGGGCTTTTTTGAGGTCCGTGATATCCCGTCCCACACAAATTACTCTACTGGAATCGTCTCCATTCCCTCTACCCTCATTCATGTTCTTATTTTTAAATGGAGAAGCTGACCATAAGTGGGGGATCTCTTTTCCTTCTCTGGTAACCAGTCTACCCCCTATTGAGCCTTTTACAGTGCCATCCTCTTCGAATAAACTCTTAATACCTTCGCTTACGCCCTCTCCATTCTCCGTCAAAATAAATTCTCCAACAGACCTTCCTATCAATTCTGAGGGAGAATAACCGGTTCTCTGTATTGCAGTGTGATTCAAATCCATCAATTTCAAGTCCTCATCGAGAACAAAAATGACATCAGGGACCCCCTCCATAATGCTAACCCTTTCTCTTGCAGCCGCCGACTCTCTTTCCACTTTAATACGCTTCTCCTCAGCTATTCTGCGGTCAGTGATATCCTCGTGCATTACAATCACATATTTTACTGTGCCTGCATCAAATACGGGGAATAATCTGCTCTTGGTTACTCTTCTCTCTCCATAAGGTGTGGTGAAATCCACTTCCGGTGTCTCGACCATCTTTCCGCTCAAAGCTTCTCTCATATAATCAACGACGCCATGCTCAACGTTGGAGGGTTCGGTTAAGGCGTTCGTTCCCAGTATACTCTCTGTATGAGGAACATTATAGGCCTTAAGAAATGCTTTGTTGACCATTACGGTAATCCCCCGTGAATCAATTACAAAAGTAGGTAAGGGAGATTGTTCGACAAGCTTTTTACCGTCCAAAGTTATGTCAAAGCTATTTACACCAGGAGTCAGATCCATGATAATATTGGTAATCCATTTTATTTCATAATTATGGTGCATCCTGATGATGAAAATAATAACGGAATAATAGTGCTTCCCTATGTCTATGTATCAACAATAACCGAGAGCTGAGAGAAAAATTAGTTAAAAATAAGAGCAGATACAAGTAAATAGTTCTTTTATCTCCTTTCAGTTTAGAACTGTTATTTGCTCTTTTTGCTTTTGCTTTCTTTCTTTCCCTTCCCTGAGGAAGAGCCTCCCGATCCTGAGGTTGAGGAATCTGATGCTTTCTCTTCTTTTGGTTTCTCTTCTCCTTTTTCTTCACTTGCGAGTGTTATGGCCAGGTCGTAGTATCCTCTGGAGTTGCTGGTGAGTGGCTCTTCAGGCTTTTTGAGGTCAATGATCTCTTTGAAGTTCTTATTGAATTCATCAAAGACTCCGGGGAGGGTCGATCCACCACCTGTAATCACCAGGTTCTCCACTATGGAAGTGGAAACTCCTTCCAGCAGCATTTTGGTCCTGTTGGAAATCTTCTCCACCCATGACCTCATTAGTTCCTGATAATCGTCAATGACTTCATTATGGGAAACAGAGATCCTCTTACCGCTTCTTATTCTTCCTATTTCATAGTCTTCAGTGGTCAAAAGTTTTGTCAATTCTTCAGGAGTAAGACTGACCCCAACCTTATTCCTGATAGTTAATTCCAAGTTATCATAAAGCCTGTCCACACCTATGAGCATGGTATCGCCTTTAAGATATTCCATGTGGCTCAAAGCAACGATGTCAGTTGTCCCGAACCCGATATCTATACAAACGCCAGTATCGATACCCATGTTTGCCATAGTGCCCACAGGCTCGGGGAAGAGGAACGCTTGAGCATTCAACTGGTCCTCCAGAGTTTTGGTGAGCTCTTCTCTTTCTCTCTTGGATGACTTTACCGGTAAACCGGTGGAGATCACCAGACTTTTCTCATTACTGTTTAACTTTTGTAAAGCATATCTGGCAAGCTCCAGATAAGAATCGTGCATCAACCTCCCTTCATGAAGTGGCCTCAGGACTTCAACATTCTCCATATTCTGGACCATGTCCAGTGCATCTTCTCCTATATAAACATCCCTTGTTTCTCCCTTCAGATTCCAATCCTTTTCTTCGCCATAAACAACAATACTGGGAAATATAATCACTTCTTTTCCATCTCTGGTAGCTTTAGTGTAATTGGTTCCAATGTCCAATCCGATAATGTTCATGGAGGTGGGATATGTGGTTTTTTTATTAACCTTTTGGATTTTGTTGGAAGGATTATTCTGGTCAAATACTATGATGTCTTGGGGTCCGTGAGGCAAAAATATATTAGTATAAGGATAAATAACTTCCAGCAAATGAAGGTCGATGCTATAATTTCAAAACTATTCGCAATGGGTGCAGATTTGAGCACGCGGAATGCAGTACAAAGAGCTCTGTCGCTTATCTCCGAGGATGGGGACCTCGTCGATCATATCTATATTGCTGTAAAGAATAGAGCTTACTACGATAGTTTCTCCCAAATATCTTTTTACAAGCGAGCTGTATTTCTTCCCGCCTGCCTCAGGGACAAAAACTGTGAAGCCGAACTCACTGAAGAAGGTTATGTATGCCAGAAATGTGGGAGATGCGTTATTGCGGAGATAACTGAGACCGCTGAGGACCTTGGATACAGGGAAATATATATCGTTCCCGGTGGCAGCCTGGTTGCCAAAATCCTGAAGGATAGAGTCAGAAAAGATAAAGTTGAGGGGGCTGTTGGGGTAGCATGCCACACAGAGCTTGCTGAAGCCAGCGAGAAGTTGTCTATGTGGAAGTTGCCTCATCAGTGTGTACCGCTGTTGAAGTCAGGTTGTGTTAACACTATTGTGGACCCCAATGAAGTCAAATACGTACTGGAGCTGGGGAAAAATAATAATTTGTAACAACCAACCTACAATGCTACTATCATTCGCAGTCTAACACTTAATGTGCTGACTGAACCTATTTTATTAGTGGAGAGGCAGTCTGGTCGAACGGGTTGATTCGCATTGCCAGTGAGAACAGGTAAGGTAGTTATTTTTCAAATATTGCATGTAATCAGCCATTCAGTTACCAGAAAGTCATATGCTCTTTTTACGTCACTGCGAGATGTTTGTTATCTGACTCCGGCAAGTTGCCTAAATTTTCTCTGGAATTAAGCTCCTCCGTCGAGTGGAACACGGCCGGAGAAGGTCAATAAAAGATTCTTGCTCCAGCATTTTTTGGAGCTAAATATATTTTGTCAATGATTAATTTCACTTCACTAATCCAATCAATCCTTATCAGTAAAAATTATATTCCTGGAGTATTACTGGGGCAATATTGGAAGAATCCCCAGATATGGAGGGTCAATATGCCCAAAATCACAGTAGAAATCCCCCAACATCTGCTCGACGATATGGACTACCATGTAGGAGCAGGTAAAAAGTTTGTTAATCGTTCAGATGCTATTAGAACTGCTATCAGGAAAATGCTGGACTTAATGGACAGAATTGACGAGAAACATGGAAGAGTCATTATAAAAGAGAAAAACGAAAACGAATAGAGATAAGGAGAGAAATTTATGCTGGAGTTGATCATTTTATGGATTATAGTTACCCTGGCGGCCTGCAGCGCTGTTGCATTCATTGGAGAGAGGGTAGGGCCAGGCATAATAGTAGGAACTTTCGCCGGACTGATTGTAATGGCTCAGATTTTGGCCAATAAGGTGGTAGTCTTCTGGCAGTTTGCAGTTCCGGCTGCAGTAATTGTTTATGCAACTTCCTTCTTCCTTACAGACGTGCTGTGCGAGTTCCACGGAAAGAAAAAGGCCAGAGAGGCTATATGGTCCGGATTTCTGGCCTCCATTATTCTGGTAATTGCCATTGAGATAGCTATTGCATGGCCTGCAGCAGATATCTGGGAAGGACAGGAAGCTTTTGCATCTACACTGGGGCTGACGTGGAGAATTGTGGTGGCAAGCCTAATATCTTATGTCATATCACAAAACTGGGATGTGCACGTCTTCCACCGGATAAAAGAGAGAACACAGGGAAAGCATCTGTGGATCAGAAACATTGCTTCCACGTCTTCCAGCCAGTTCCTGGATACAGTGATCTTCATCACCATCGCTTTCTATGGAGCAATGCCTGTTATCCCCCTCATAGTGGGTCAGTATGTAGTGAAGCTCATAATAGCCGGTATAGATACTCCATTCCTCTATGTGGTGAGGTGGACAAAGAACAACGTTAGTTTGCCCAGTTTGATGCCATAAGACTGTGATAACAAGCTATAGAGTCAATGCATAGCTATAACCATTAATCCCCTTCACTTTTTAGCTCTTGAGGCTCGAACATCAAAATATAACATTCATCATCGCTTATAGGACAGTGCTCCACTCCCCGGGGAATCACCACCATCTCACCCTTATCCAGGGTTATATTTCCGTCTTTGGTTCGAACGGTAAGCTCACCACTTAGAACGTAGAACATCTCATCTTCCCCGGAATGTTTATGCCAGTGGTATTCTCCGTTAATCCGTGCCATTCTAATAACCTGATTGTTGACTGTAGCCACCTCAACTGATTGAAATGGCTCAGTAATCTCTTCCATCTTGTCACTGAGATTGATTTTGGGTATCATGGTCAAGAGTTGGTAATGGTGCTATAAAATTCCACTTATCTTAGTTGGAAGTGTAACTAGAATTATCTAATCTAATCTATTCTATCTATATAATCATTCTTTTTTGAACTTTAAAACTACGGATGTCTCTACCTGTCTTTCAGGGATTTCCCAGTATTTTCTCAACAACCTGTTTTTTTCCTCTAAAGAAATCAAGGAGAAATCATGTTTTTTATAAAACCTTATTGCCCAGTCAGCGTTCTCCCAGGTTCCCACCAGAATCTCTGGCGTCTGAGCCGAATTTATTAGATGCTGGAGTAGTATCCCACCCACCCCCATCCTCTGGTGTTCTGGAAGAACATATATGTGTCTTATTAACGTAGTATCCTCAACAGGCTGAATACCGGCTATACCAATTAATTTTCGCTCCATTTCATAGCCGAAAAACTTCACTCCCGATCCTATTTCTTTCGTTAGTTCTTCTAAAGTCATATAGGGATACTTCCACCTATCTTCTGGAATTACACCTCTGTAAGCTTTTGCTGCCTCGTTTATAATTCTCAATACATCATCAAAATCACAAGATTCTACGGCTCGAATCATCTCACCGGCCCTTTATCCAACTGGGTTAAAAAGTTATTTCTGGGAGGAAGTTGATGTAAGGAAAATTTGGATTGATATGAGGGGGAGCAAAATTTAAATCAGTATAATAATACTCCTTTAGTACCTGTGATTTTCATTCGGGGGTGCTGACTATGATGGTAGAATCATACCTTTACGAGAAGCTTAATGGAGAATTAAGGTGTAAAACCTGCAATCACAGATGTAGAATAAAGCCTGAGGAGTGGGGCAGGTGCAACGTGCGTAAAAATGAGGAGGGCATATTGAATGTCTACAATTATGGTATGGCTTCTTCTCTGGCTGTAGACCCTATTGAGAAAAAACCTTTTTACAATTTCAAGCCCGGCACCGACGTTCTATCTTTTGGAACAATTAGTTGCAACTTTCAGTGCCCTTTCTGTCAGAACTATGAGATTGTCAATGCTGATTTATCGTTCCCTTTTCTGCGTGAAGTATCTCCTCAAGATGTTGCCCAGTTGACCGAGTCAAGAGGAGCCGATGGAATTGCTTGGACTTACAATGAGCCAGCCATATGGCACGAGTTTGCTCTCGACTCCTCCAAACTGTTAAAAGAGAAAGGTGAAAGCTATTATGTGGTTTATGTTACTAATGGCTACCCTTCAGAAGAATCCATCGACCAGCACGTGCTGGATGCTGCCAATATCGATATTAAAGCCTTCAATGAGAAATTCTATAATAAATTGTGTCACGCCAGGCTGGATAGAGTTCTAGAATCCGCAGAATATATGCACAAAAAAGGAATATTTCTGGAAACCACTTATCTCATTATTCCCGGCGAAAATGACTCATCAGAAGAGTTAAAAGAATTTGCAGAATGGGTTTACGGAGTGGATAAAAGAATACCAGTGCATTTCTCCCGTTTCCACCCCATGTATAAGATGGGAGATAAACCATCAACACCCATTGAGACATTGGAAAAAGCCGCCAGAATAACCAAAGATGTAGGTATAGAATATGTCTATCTGGGCAATGTGATGGGCCACAGACTGGAGAACACCTTCTGCCCCAATTGCGGGCACACCGTGATCAACAGAGGCGGGTTTTCTGTCACCAAAATAGATTTGGATGGTAACAACTGCCCCAATTGCGGGTACGAGCAAAACATTGTCCTATAAAAGCTTGAAAAGCCAAAATAACCTCCCGGGCAGAAAATAAAAATATTGAATAACCTTGTACACCCTGAACACTGGATGCGCCAGCTAAGTGTACAGGTGCACAGGGAAAAGTTGATATGTTTAATTAAACAATAAACAACATCTGTGAAGCATATGAGATCAAATGTTGGAACGTTTATATTTGCCTGTATTATTCTGCTTTTAGCTGTAGAAGGAGCTGCAGCCACGAATTCAGATCTCTTTACATCCGGAAATATCACTCTGAGGCTGCTGGATGTCAAGGATGAGTCTGGCGATCGAATAGAGATTAGATATGGTAATACCATAAACATGAGGGTGGTTTACCCCGCCACATCCAGTTCGGTCCAGTACCTGGATATAATGGACAGGGATTACGACAATAACCTCATAGAAAGATACCGTCTCAACTCAACAGGTGAAGAGATCGTGCATATCTCCTCATCTACTTACGCTCCTGCCACCAACTTCACTTTGAGAGTTTATGCAGGACATACCACTGAAGAGCTGAGGACCAACGACTTGGGAATAACCATCCTCGCCAAACCGTCTAAACCAGTAATAACGCTTTCACTCCAAAATCCTGCCGAACAGGTTGCTAAAGGAGATAAAGTAGTAATGCAAGGTTCCATCACCACTACAGAATACAAGTGGACTGTTGAGGGCCCATACAACCGGGACAAATTCCATTTACTGGCAGATAACGCCAGCGTAGATGGAGACATGCAGGCGGTGGACTCCTGGGATGAAGATGCTACGGTCATCTCCGATAGAGATATCGAAATTACTATCCCAACCCACACTTTGCTTACCTCCTGTGAAGGCTCCACCGGTCTCTATTCAATTAAAGTGTGGAACGCAGCCTACTCCAATACTCAGGAAGAAATGGAGTTCCGCATAACCGAGATCGAGGCCGGATTATCCACAGATAAGGATACCGTGAGGCTGGGTGAAACCCTCAAGGTCAGCGGCACAACAAATGCTGCGGTAACCAGCAGTAAATATGACGATACAGCTATCGGGAAAAATACTGTAAGACTAGATGTTTACGATGACCCGGGAAGCGATACCCCGGTTGCTTCTTACACCTCCAGCATAATAGAAGATGGCTCCTTTGAGAAGGATATTGAGTTCCCACTCGACTGGGAAACCGGAACTTATGAGATAAAGGCAAATGTGAACACTGGGGCGAATTACTATCAGGAAGAATCCCTAACCCTAAAAGAAACTCCCGAACCCACACCCACACCCACTTCTACACCTACTTCTACGCCCATGCCTACAACATCTCCCACAGCAACTACATCACCTAGTCCTACAGCAACCATTTCTCCCCAGCCCACTGAGTCACCTGGGGCAACTGTAACCCCTTCGGCTACGGTACAGCCCACTGAAACAGAACAAGTGGATACACCTGGATTTGAAGCTGTAGTCGCTATATTGGGTGTGATAGTTGCTGCCTATCTGGTGAGGAAGAAGTGATTGCGCAAGCGGAATAAAAGTCAAATTTAGTTCAACTTAATTCATACTCTTTTACCTTTAACTCTATTTATGTCAAACTTTCCTTTTTCGGAGATGTGCATAACAGCCAATGTCCCTGCCATTACGGGGTCATTTACCACCAGGTTGGAGTATTTGGGTGCACTTCCAAACATGTTCAGGGAGATTACGGGTATTCCAAATTCTCTCAGCCTTTTGACCTCTTCGCTGATCTTCCCTCCCATTAGGCCGCCTGCAAGAATCAGCACTTCTGCTCTATGAAGTCTTGCCACGGCTCTGACCGCTTCTGCCAGCTCATCCTCACCGATAACTGGCATGGTATCAATGCTGATGTGCTCTCCTCTCAGATTATGCCTGTCGGCTTCACTTATAGCGCCGAAAGCTACTTGAGATACCAGAGCTCCTCCACCGAATATGAGTATTCTTTTTCCGAACACCTTTTTGAAAATTCTCTCTTCCAGTGCTTCAATAACTGTGGGAAGCTGGGATAGGCTGTTCAATATTAGCTCGAGGTTCCCTTCTTCAACTTCCAGATATACCAGGGCATTTCCCGCGTGCTCACCACTTTCAATTATAAAGCTCTGGGAAAAAGTGATGTTCCCCCCTTTCTCTGCCACAATACTGGTTATGTCCCGAAGGACTCCAACTTCATTTCTGGCAAGAATCTGTATACCTTTTAGATTGACCATATCAAAATCACTTAGAATTTAGCTCCGGTCAGGGTCTTAGTCTCTATTACTCCTTCAATTGAGCGGATCTTATTTACTATGACGTCACTCAACTGCTCAAAGTCGGTCACTACTAGCTTAGTTATAAGATCATATTCACCGAACAAAGGATAAAGCTCTTCAACCTCATCAATGGAAGACAGGGTCTCATAAACTTCCTTCTCTCTCTTGGGAGAGACTTTTATAAGAACAAATCCCAGCGCCATTGTATTTAATTTTTAAGAAGCTATAAAAAACTTTTGTATGACCTGCAGTCAATTGATTTTAGGTTGATTTGTTGTAAATGCCAAGAAAACCCTAAGACACACAATGCTGGATGCTGGACAAAAAAATTATATTTTGAACCCATTAATTTTCTACCTATGAAAGATTTGTCGCTGGTCATCATTGGAGTCATTATCGGTTTTCTGTTTGGTATGAGCGGTATTGCTACTCTTTTTAACCTTATGTCCGGGGCAATAACTCAAACTGCTGACCAGCTTACTCAACTCAGCACTCTGTCCACTGTTGTCCTTCTTGTCATAGCAATCATCCTGATAGTGAAAATAAAGATAATATCTTCTCTGGTGATAGGAGCCATCGTGGGAGTAGTATTCAACATAATACTCAGGGTAAACAATATAGACCTGGTGAGTGAGGTTAGCTCAACACTCCTCCAGATGTTAAAATGAAAGGGGAACCAAGAAATGAGCGAGCCATGAAGGATAAGAAAGTTGCTTTGGGAGGCACATTTGAGCCATTACACGAGGGTCACAAAAAACTGATCGAGGTTGCTTTAAGTTTGGGGGAGCTTACTATAGGTATTACAAATGACAGACTGGCCAGAGTGAGGTTGAGATCCGTGCTCCCCTTTGAAGTTAGGGCTGAGAATTTAAGAAGATACGCCTCCAGAGTTTATAATTTGGAACCTCATATAGTGAGAATAGATGATCCCTACGGGGTAACATTAGATGTGGATTTCGATTACATCGTAGTATCTCCTGAAACGTATGATGTGGCTCTTGCCATCAACAAAAAGCGAAAAGAGCTAAGGAAAGAAGAAATTGAGGTTGTAAACGTGGATTTTGTAATGGCAGAGGACGGCAAACCCATCTCATCTACGAGAATAAAGAATGGAGAAATAGACCGCTACGGCGGATTGATGTAGTATTAATTAGTATGTGCAGTATTTTTGATAACAAATTGAGTTGGTACAATGAAAGTTATTGTGGGTTCTCTTAACCCCACCAAAATCGAAGGAGCGAGAAAAGCCTTCTCTCAATACTTTGAAGACCTAGACGTGGATGGAAAGAATGTGGAGTCTGGTTCTCCGGATCAGCCCTTCGATGGAGATACTATCATGGGAGCACTGAATCGAGCAGTTAATGCTCATGGCGATTGCGATTTTGGAGTGGGGATTGAAGCGGGACTATTCTGGTTTGAAGAAATTGGATATATAGACTTCCAGGCAGCGGTAATCTATGACGGACAGAATGCTACGTATGGCTTCGGCCCTGGATTTGCATTCCCTCCTGAAGTGATCCAGAGTGCTCTGAAGGGGACTGAAGTGGGAGATTCCATGGAACAACTAACTGGAATTGAGGATATCGGAGAGAAATACGGGGCGATACACTATCTAACAAGGGGAAAGGTATCCAGAGGGGAGCTCACGAGGATGGCAGTTACCATGGCCTTGATCCCCCGCCTTAACCCAGAGCATTATGAGCTTTGATGTGGTCAGACCATTTGATCCCTGGAAATCCAGCTGGTGTACCTGCCCGCCCAAGTACTCCTTCAATCCCTATACTGGTTGCGCCCACGGCTGCCTCTACTGTTATGCCACCTACATACCCCACTTTCACCAGCTCAGGATGAAGAAGGACTTGTTGAAGCGTCTGGACAGGGACTTGCAAAAATTGAGGTCGGAAAAACCCCTCATCTCCATGTCCAACAGCTCCGACCCCTATCCTCCCACGGAAAGGGAGCGCAAGGTTACCAGAGGCTGCCTGAAGTTGATGAGCGAATACGACGTTAAACTTCTGGTGGTCACCAAGAGTGACATTGTGGCCAGAGATATTGACATGCTATCCCACATGGACTGTGCTGTCAGCATAACGATTACCTCCACGAGTAAGAATCCGCTTGAGCCAAATGCTCCCCCACCAGAAAAGAGGATGGCCGCTCTGAAGGAATTGCATGAAGGGGGGATTCCGGTCATCCTGCGTCTTGACCCCATATTCCCCTTAATCACAGAGAATGAGGTGCTTGAGGTTGTGGAGCAGTGTGATTTTGTGGACCACGTGGTTACATCCACACTGAAGTTGAGAGGAGATTCGTTCAAGAAAGTAGTGAGCGTTTACCCTAAACTTGAAAGCAATTACAGAGAGCTCTACTTCAAAAAGGGAGAAAAGAATCAGAACTCATGGTATCTTCCCTCTAAAATGAGGGAGAGCATGCTGAGGAAGGTTGCCCATAAATGCGAAGAGCTGGGGATCAGTTGCGCATTCTGCAGGGAAGGAATAGAATTCAATGCCAGAAGCTGTGACGGTAGCCACCTAATCTGAAACTTAAAAATAAAATAGACAAAAGAAAAAAGTAAAAAATTAATTCAGGTTTACCAAACCTGAACTTCTCCTTCTAATACTGGCTGGTTACTTGGCTTGTGCAGTACTTTGATGTTAAGTACATCACCTGAAGTTACATTAACGCCATCTGTCGTTTCTGTGGCAGTTATGATTTCTCCAGGCTCGAATCTGCCGTTACTTAAAGCATCTCCTGTAAGGTTTAAGTCAAAATCTCCAGTTTCTTCTTCATCTGTGAAACTATAAGTGTCCTCGTTATAGGTCATTCTATCCTGTAGAGTATTCGAACCATTATAAACAAATATTGTCAATTCACTGCATTTCAGGCTATCTCCACCTTGGTGTGAGACAGAAAACACCTCATCAATAGTGTCAAGACTCAAAGACGCTGAAGCGTCACTTATTGCCAGTTGAGTTGCTGGAGCGCTCTTCGGTGCATTCGATCCAAGACCGAACACGAAGCTGGCTATCACTGCTGCTAGAATTACTGTTATGGCTACCATCAGAATAACGCCGATCACCGGCGATACTGCTTTTTCGTCTGCAAATCTTTTTCTAAACATATTGCACCTCCTCTTCATATTTTACTTAACCTCCTCATTATAGTAATTACAATAATTACCTTGTTGTATTTAAGGGTTCTGGTTAGGTAAAGATTAGGATGATAGCCGGAGGAGATAACAGAATAACTGGATTTACAAAAATAGAATACTATTATACAAACCAATAGCGGGTATTATGTAGGGTACTATCTTGTGAGAACAGGTTCTGGTGAAGATGAGTCGACACTAAATCCTATATCGAGGAGAAAATCCTTTGCCCTCCCCTTCCCGTGCAACATCAACTCCAGCAGGTCGTCCTTATCATCTATATCCGTGCTGGCGTAGAAGGAGTCAAAGACCCTGGGGCTAATACCCAGCTCTTCCGCCGTTTGAATATGGTTGTGGAAGCTGCCGTAGTGATAGGATACCCTTAATCTACTATCCCTGATCAAAAGCAAGTTAGTCCCTCCCCTCCTTCCGGGAGCGATAACAACATCTCCTTCACAGTTGAGGAACTCCTTTAGGGTTCCGGGAGTTAAAAGCGGTAAGTCGGACATAACTATAGCAACACCATCCCTTAATCCTTCTTTTCCCTCCACAAGCTCTTCGATAACAGAGTTAAGGGCCTCATTCAAATCCCTTTTGTCTTCTTTGACCTTGCAATCGCAGTTTAACTCTCCCAATTCGGTAGCAAGGACCAATACATCGTCACTACACAGTTTTGAGGTCTCAATCACATCCTGAAGCATGAGCTCCACCAGCCGGGACCTCTCCTGGAGGGAGAGTATGTCCGAGAGCCTTGACTTGGGATTTTGGGGTTTAAATGGTATTACTATGTTGACCATGCCTTAAATCAACGTGTAATTAATAAGAGTTTAGCCTTTTACTCTTTTACTCCAGCAAAACTAAATAACCGAACCAAAACGCATAAACGTTATAAACATGAACGATTTCAAAAAGGACTGGGTTAATATGTATTTGACAAATTACGGGTATTTTGAAATGGGCTGGTGTAAAAATGGAAGGTGAGCTGGTCTGTAAGTTTGTAATGAAAGGCGGAGAAAGCATTGGAGAAAGCATTGACGTCCATAATGACCGTTTGATTGTAAAAGTAGGCTCAGACTTTTTAGCTGTTTCAGTGAACAACATTGAAAGGGTAGAATCGGACAAAATATACGTCACTGAGTTTGACCACAAGAAGGCCGAGGATGCAGGTAAAAAATGGATAGATGAGAAATCGAAACCGGTTTCACTGGAAGAACTCAAGATGTTCGGATTCGAAGAGCCCGAAGAAGAGCCTAAAGACGAAGAGGGAGAAGAACCGGATAACCAAGAACCATCCATTGAAGTTGAACCTGAATCCGAATCAGAAGGATCAACAGAATTTGAAGTCGAATCAGAAGATGGAGCTGAAGAAGAACCCAAAGGACAGAAAAAGTAGACTATATCATGGAATACAAGCAAGTAATTGTAGTAAGGAATGATTTGGCTCTCTCATCAGGTAAATTGGCCGTACAGGTGGCTCATGCATCAATAATAGGCTATGAAAGAGCCGATAAAAGAAAAATTGAAAGATGGAAGCAGGAAGGCCAGAAAAAAATTGTGCTGAAGGCCGGTATACAGAAAATGATGGAAATCAGGGAGAAAGCAAAGCAGGCTGGAATACCAACAGGTACCGTAGTAGACGCGGGATTGACTGAGCTCCCCTCCGGAACGACCACCTCAATTGTTCTGGGCCCCGATGAAGAAAAGAAGATAGATAGGATTACCGGAAACCTGCCCCTGATGAGTGAATGAATGATTTTAATTCCCATTTTGTAGAAGAGAATGTAGGTATCAATACCTATATTACCTCTTCTCCGGGTATAGATGGAGAAATTAAAACCCAACCTGACTATTTTTATGTAGAAGAGATTTCCAAGCTTCCTGAGTTCCACGAAGACGGCAGATTCGCCATCATAAAGGTCAAGAAGAGTGACTGGACTACTATGAACTTTGTTAAGGTTCTCTCCAATGTCCTGCGAATAAGTCAAAAGAGAGTGAATTTCGCCGGGACCAAGGATAAAAAGGCGGTATCCGTTCAATACTTCAGCATATCCAACCTCGACCAGGAAGGTATCGATAAACTGAAGGAAGTCGACATCAAGGACGCTGAGGTAGAGTATATAGGAAACGCCAGAAGGGCTGTAAGGCTGGGGGACCTGCTGGGAAATTTCTTCCATATAGTTGTAGAGGATATTGAAAAAGAAAATAAAGATGGAAATAAAAATGGGAACATCATAGATGAAACTATAAACGATTTAGAGGAAAAAGGGGTTCCCAACTATTTCGGACTCCAGCGTTTTGGCTCCATCAGGTTTATAACCCATGAAGTGGGCAAATACATCTTAAAGAGAGATTTTGAAACGGCCTTCTGGGTTTACGTAGCCCAGCCTTTTCCTCAAGAAAGTGAAGGCGTTAGAAAAATCAGGGAAGAGATATGGGAGTCCAGAGACCCCAAAACAGGTTTGAAGGAGTTCCCCAAACATTTTGGATATGAAAGAAATTTGCTGCAGAAATTCCTGGAAACTGAAAGTGAAGAGAAAGCCCTCCTCACCCTACCCAAATACCTCAAGATGATGTTCGTCCACGCCTACCAATCATACATTTTTAACCGGCTCGTGTCGAAAAGAATTCGGGAGTTCGGCTCATTGAAAACAGTACAGAGAGGAGATTTTGCAGACTTTATCCAAAGTGAATGGGCCAAATCTCCCACCTCCAACTCCAACGGCAATTCCCAAAAATACCCCTCGCTGATGGAGAGCTACTCTCAGGTGAAAGATAACAATATAAAAAGGGTGAAGTTTTTAATTGAGAACCAAAGAGGTTTTCTGGCCTTCCCTCTCCCCGGCTACGGATCTCATTTATCACATGATTGGGCCTCAACTGAAATCAGGGATATCCTCCAGGAAGACTCCATTGACCTATCAGATTTTAAGGGTAAACATAAGGAGTTCTCTTCTAAAGGCGACTTCAGAGTGGTAGATATGCCCTTCAGCTCATTTTCGTATACAATCGATGATTCGAATGCCAGATTCTCTTTTTTCTTGCCCAAAGGATGCTATGCCACCTCTTTTTTGAGAGAATTTACCAAAAATTTGACTGTTTAAACCACAGGTTTATTGCTGCTTGAATATAGCTCTCCCCTCGGAGTAGTCTCGTTTATATCCGGCCAGATAGGCCACAAAGTCTCTTGCCATGCTGCCTGCAAAGACTATTAGGAATGAGAGCAGAATATACCTGAAAAGCACTACTCCAACCTCTGAAACTTCGATCTCCATTATGCGATATACATAAGAGGGTATAACCAAGAGCAAGAGGTATATGGGGGAAGTCAACACCGCAGTTTTCAAAGATTTAATCAGATGTTCCTTTAAACCCATCTGTGACCCCTTTAGATCCAGGAAAAAGTGTACCCAGATGGCAGAAAGAAGAACCAGTAGAACCAAAATTAGTGTGGAAATATCAGGGTATTGGTAAGTGTAGTCAATTAAGAAACTGGAAAAATAGGCTGCTATGGCCGAAATGGGATATATGTAGGAGTGCTCTTTTCTTTCCAACGTGGCTATGATGGCACCTGTACCGTTACCTATTCCCAGAGCCAGAATGAAGAAGTAATCTGTCAGGACCTCTGGAGCGGTGAGCATACGTCCTACAGTCCAGTAGATTAGAGCCCCAAAGAACAGATAGGCAAAGAACCTCAGCCTGTAATCCTTGATGAAGTAAGGGAAAGTAGATAGGACCGCAAAGACTGCAATCAAAATTAGAGAATAATTTTCAAGGGATATAAATTCCAGCACAAATAAAACCAATAGCAAAAATGATGCTGCCAGTATTACTATATCTCGGGTCCTCATAAGATCACTTTTTTTTATCGGAATATATATTTATCGTCCTTTTACAAAATAACTTTAAGTTAGGTGAACAAAGTGTAATTGGCGATGATGAAAGGACCCCTCTGAAATGGTGATGAGGGTATTGAGTTCTGAGCCGTCCACCGTTCTCCTTTTTGTACTTTTTATAGAGCTGTTAAGAACTATTAATGGGGATAATAGAAATCGAACACCATAGAAAAAATAGAGAGGAGGTTTGTGTTAAAGGCTATCTATTATCCCCAGACCGAGAACGGTCTTTTTGAGCGGCTTGATCTTTGCTGGCTTTTCGGAAGAGCTTCCGTATACTATTTTGCTCTTGTTCCCGTAGGAAACCTGTGCTTGTTGTTGGGATGGTGAATGGTAATCGTGAGAAATCTCTTCTATAGGCTTCTGCACCACATCTTTCTCATATTCTTCTTCACTTGACAGAATGTTGGGGGATGATACTCCAGTCATTAAGGCCATTACTCTTACAATGCCTTCGTTCTGGTGATCTTGATTGATCCTGGCTCCCCAGATGACGTTGGCCCTATTATCAATTTCAAAGGTGAGGTTCTGCACAATTTCTTCAGCTTCTTTGATGGTCAGGTCGGCTCCACCGGATATGTGGATCAGTGCTCCGGTAGCACCTC
>CAZQTT010000029.1:0-29348 GCA_964596255.1 uncultured archaeon | reverse complement strand
GGATTATGGCCAGAGAAGGAAGGAAGATCTATTCCAGCGGTAAGAGCAGCTTTATTCTCACTTTACCCAAGAAATGGATCTCAGAGAATGATCTGAGCAGTGGCGACCTCATCCTGATGGATGTGGGGAAGAACGAGCTGAGAATATTCCCTAAGGAACCGGAGAAGGGTAAGAAAGAGGCAGTGATAGACGATAGAGAATTAAAAGGAGAGGCTCTGGTAAGACGCATAATTTCTTTTTATATTGCCGGTTATGACTCTATAGTGGTGAGATACTACAACGAGGAGCAGAGGAAGGCCATTACTTCCTGCTCTGAGCTGCTCATAGGTTTTGAGGTCCTGGAAGATATCGGGAAGGAGATACAAACGGAGGTTTTTCTGGACTTCAAGAGACTTAGAACTACGGATATAGTGGAGAAGATATCCCGGATATGCCACAGCATGTTCTCCGATTTTTGCAAAGCTTTCCACGAGTATGATCCCTATATATGCACTTCTATAATCGCCAGGGAAAAAGAGATAGACAAGCTCCACTTCCTCATCCTGCGGCAGCTCAAGATAGCATCGGATTACTCCGACATACGGGATTTTCTGGAGGTTCAAGGCAAGATGATGGAATATAGAACTGTTGTGAGGGCGCTGGAGAGGGTTGCGGACCACGCCGCCAACATAGCCCGGGCTCTAATGAAGCTGAAGAAACCTATACCTGAGCTGTGCTCTCTCACCAATCTGGCCTCAGAAATGCTCCAGACCTCGGTTGTCTCCTTCTTCAAACTGGAATCAGAATATGCAGAAGAAGTGCTGGAGAAATACGATAACCTGCTTGACCAGGAACAGGACTATCTGGGCCACATACTGGATAGGGACGTTGAAGAGGCTTTGATGGTCAAGACCATAATAGACAGCCTGTTCAGGATAGCCGGATACTCCGCCGATATCGCAGAAGTCGCCATCAACCTCAGCGTGGTTCAATCAGAGTAAATTCTATAGATGCGGTTTTATACTTTATAGCTCAAGCATGGAAAGATCAAGGAGATCTTACAAGTTTATTACCTAATATGAATGTATCCGGTTCCCATTGGTGTAATCAAAATATTGTTGCTTCCTTTTTTCCAATGGGAAATAAATGCCCATACTTAATATATATAGAAAAAAGGTAAATAAGATAAGGTATTATAATAGTACAAGGAGTATCATGCGGCCGGATAATTGCGGGATTATGGAGTTCTACGAGAAAAATTGTCTAAAATGCGATTATGCTAAAAAATGTCCTGTCAAGAGTATGATCGAGAATGAAAAGAACTTTTACACCAAGCACACCGAAAAACAAACTATTAAAACCTGAATAATCTAAAATATAATTTCTATTTCTATTTTAATTTCTTGATAATTTGACGATCTCTCTCCTTTAGTATCTTGAAATTTTGCCCTAACTTTAGCTTTAGCCAGCTCGACTGTTAGCGCTTAGTACTTATTCTACATACAGATACGTAGAACAATGGAGATACGGGTTGTTATTTGTTTTATTTAGAAAAGAAACTTATACAATGTGGTGAATTGTCTGATGTAAGAAGAAGAGGGAGTAAAAGTGATAAAACCTACCATCCATCTCCTGTATTAATTCAAAATGATATGGAGAGGCTCAAAGAAATATAGACCCTGTGCGCATCCAGCCAGCCGTCTGTCCAATGTAAATGCCTCTCCCTTCATCTATCACTCCGGTCCTCCATAACGCCGTAAGGGAGGGGTTATAACCTCGCACCCCTCCTCTTTTTTATATATGCCTTTGGGTATCAAATTTGAGATTCTTTTACTTAACAATTATATATTCAGATGGCCTACCGATTATTGTGGAAACTCGTGAATTGGTAACACTGATCTCGCTGACCTGTGCGGGAGTGGTTATCGCCTTCGCATTTTGGGGGATGGCTTATTCCCTGATGTATATAGCCGGCAATATCACTGACATACGAACGTATCTCCTCCAGGGCAGATGGGATCTGGTTTTGATGTGCATCTTCATATTCATAGTATTCCTGGCCCTCATTCCTTTGAGGCTTAAGAAAGACTGGAAATCACATGGCGTATATTCAGCATTTGTCATATCTCTTTTTGTGGAGATGTTCGGCTTTCCTCTCAGCCTCTACTTCATATCCAGTCTCCTGGGAGTGACCCTGATGGAAGAGAGCTTCATGAGATACGTGGTAAACATAGGAATGCCCATCGGCTATTTTGTAATCCTCATCGGGGTTTTGTTCATTATCTTTGGGTGGAGAGAAGTTTACAGGAATAAAGGAAGTCTTGCCACTGGAAACGTTTACAGATTCGTCCGCCATCCCCAATACCTAGGCCTGATACTGGTAGCAACAGGATGGGCGGTCTTCTGGCCCACCATCCCCATACTCGTATTACTTCCCTTTCTGATAGTCCTATATTATCGGCTGTCCAGGAAAGAGGACAGGATACTGGCCGAGAAGTTCGGTGAGCAGTACAGGAAATGGTCACAGAAAACACCCATGCTTATCCCCCGGATAAAGCGATCAGGTTTATAGTCTTCTCCTTATCCGCTCCATGGCGTTTTCTGCACTGGTTTCGTGGCACACAAAAATATAGGTGGTCTCACTATCTGAATATTCCTTCCAAAGACATACTCACATAATTGGAAAAGTAAAGTTCCCATCCTTTACCTCACTCAATTTATGCTCAACAGATTATAAACCTATCCTGGCCTAAACATTAGTTAGGGGTACATTGAGAGGTTTAATTTGGTTAGTAGATCCTTAAGCCCAGAGACACTGTTATAAAGTTCGTCTAAAAACCCCAATCATTTTCTCACCCGGACCTCCAACTGCTCTTTTTCAACCACTTGAGGTTAATGATTGTATGTCACTGTAAGCTTTTATAATTTACCTGTCTCCGTATTGCTGATGCTCATTGAGTATCCTGTTCAACTCTTCGAAAACCTTATTTCTCAGTTCTTCGACGTGTAAGGCTTCTTTCATGGGGATGACTGCCTTATCCTTATAATTATGCCTTTCCGGCTCGATCTGTAGGACATATGAGTTAACGCACCTCCTCCAGAACCATTCAGCACTCCCGAATTGAATGTAGTGGAGGGGTCCGGGTCAAATCATTGAGGTCCCTGAATAATTTCCTGCCCAGGTGGTTGTCCTCCAGACATATGGCGAGATAAGCGATCCTGTATTAGATGCTGGTATCAGGTGGATTCGAGGGTAGAGGGTCGATATTCGTGGGATTTGTATGCTCACCATAAACGAAATGACCATAACAGCTCTGAAGAGTAAAGCAGTAGGGGAGCGAATTATACCCCAACAGCAATTCCACTAAAGGAAGGTCGATATCCCCCGCCTGGATTTCCCTATCCAGTTCTTTTAAAGCCTTCCCCCTTCTTTTGAGGTAACCCAAATCACTAACAAATCCCTTTGCCTGAGTAAAAGTTTCCATGCCACTCCTTACCAGTAATTTCAATGCGTTGAAGTTAAACTTGAGCCAATAACTGATAAATATTATATACTTTTAAACTTATACTATTTGGCACCAAGTGGGGGTTCGCCATTGACAACATTGGCAGAAATAAGAGATGGAAAATCCTCGATCAGATTCAACGCTCTGGATGCGTTTATAATTAATAAGGAGGATGTGGATGCCGTATGATAGTATAGATGAGCTGCCGGATAGCGTAAGGGAAAATCTTCCCAAGCACGCTCAAGAGATATACATGAAAGCTTATAACAATGCCTGGGATGAATACAAGGACCCTGAAGACAGAAGAGGTAACACCTCGAGAGAAGAGGTCGCCCATAAGGTTGCGTGGTCAGCTGTAAAGAAGAGCTACATCAAAAAAGGTGGAAAGTGGGTCAAGAAGGGTGACTAAATACTGCTTGAATGGGCTATAATTTTCCTGATCATAGCAATTATTGCAGCCATCGTAGGTTTCCGAAGTAGCAGGTATGGCCCGCCAGCAAAGTCAAATTGCTGGTGGTTATATTCATCATTCATCATATTGTTCATTATCTCCTTAATCCTGTAGCTTGAACAACTGCAAGTAACCGCAAATAACCAATAAAGAATTTTAGAGTACTACTGTACTGGTGGAGTGATTAGTAATTAGCTGGGTTATGGGGAGAAGATTTCTCTGGTCCTTTCGGTTATTTCCACCCGCTTGTGTCTGCCGTCGTAGTCTTCGCTGAGGTAGTCCTTACTCACCAAGAATCTTAATTTCTTTCTTATAGTGGGTTTGCTCATATTCAGCTCACTGCAGATTTCGGTGTAACAGGGTTTTACTCCCAATCTGTTCTGACTGTAGACGTACTTCAAGATGTTTAGCAGGTCATCGGGTACTTTTTCCGTGCTTCTGGGCTCTACCTCATGTGTTTCTTTCCTGATCAGGGCTAGTTGTCTGTCATTTAGTGTGAGGGGGTCTAACACCAGAATGATGATGCTATCTTTGAGGTATGCTATCTCTCTCAGATCGTAAATAAAGGATAAAGTCTGGTCAAAGCCATTACGGGAAATTAAATAGTCCAGCCTGTCGATCAGGATGACATTCTTCTTGGACAGCGTATCGATCTTGCCTTCCAGCTCCTTTAGGTCAGATAAATCTCCTTTCTGGGCGATCCACCAGAATTCATAGTCTCCTGCATCCAGTTTCTCTTTAGGAGTTCTGGAGATAATTAGGCCGTTATAACCCACGTTGGTCAGCTCCTGAAAAGCCTCTAATGATTTTTCAAAGCTCCCCTCGAGGTACACCAGTCCTTCTTCCAGATCGAATTTCATCAACTTTTTCTTCAGATCTTCTTCTGCTTTCTTTCTTTCAGAGATATCTCTGCTTATTATTACGTATCCTGTTGAGTATCCATGCCCTATGGGAGATATATTGCTTTCTATAGCTCTGTTATCTTCTCTGGATATGTAATATTCCTCCTTAAAACTATTATTTTGGCTTAAATTGGAGATAGTGATTTCTGCCTTCTTGCGGTCCTGAGGATCGACCAGATCACTGAACTTCTTCTCTTTGGGGTCGGTGCCGAAAAGCTCCAGGGTAGAATCGTTGACGTCCACCACGTATCCATCCATATCCACGATCATAATGCTGTCCTTGGTGTGCTCTACAGCAGTTGACAAACGTCTGATCTCCTCTTCTTTCTGTTTGATCTCAGTAAGATCTCTGAAAACCACCACCGCACCAGAGATCTCTTTTTTCTCTTCTACAGGAGTTACAACATACCCTACGGGGAATGAGCTACCGTCTTTTTTCCAGAACACATCTTCGGTGATTTGGCGAGTTACACCGTCCTTTAACGTTCTGTGGATCGGACATTCTTCTTGAGGATATGGCAAACCATCCTCTTTAGTGTGGTGGATTATATTATGGTGGACCTGTCCTAAGAGCTCTTCAGAGTTGTATCCAGTAAGATTCACGGCAGCATTATTAATAAAAGTGGTTTTGCCTTCCAGATCCAGTTCATAGATCCCAACTCCAACCGAGTTCAGAATGAGGTCGTTCTTGCGGTGAAGATGCTTTATTCTCTCTTCTGCTTTTTTGCGCTCTTCAATTTCTCTTTGAAGTTGTCTGTTGGTCTTTCTGAGGTCTTCCGTTCGTTCCTCTACCAGCTCTTCCAGATTTTCCCTGTGTTCCTTCAACTCTTCTTCCATTTGCCTTCTTCTGGTTATATCCCTGAATATCTCCAGCTTCGACACGCTACCGTCGGAATTGTAGATGGGTGTATCTATGAGGTCGAAAGTCCTGCCAGCTTTTTCAGAATGCCACTCCCACTGAACAGTATTACCCTCAAAAACCTCTTCATTCTTACACCACGGACAGGGCTCTTCTCTGTCGTGTAAATACTCATAACACTTCCTACCCCTAACAGGTCCGAATTCCTTCTTTAAGGCAGGATTAACGAACTCAATATCATATTGCTGGTTAACAATGTAAACACCATCTTCCATGGAATTCAAGATATTGAACAGCTTATTCCTCTCATTGATAATTGCCTCTTCTGCCTCCTTGCGCTCCGTTATGTCTCTTATAACCCCTGCCAAACCAATTATATCCTCGTTCTCCTCTTTAATGGGATAGTACTGAACATCCAGATGCTTTTCACCCATTTCTGGGTATTCACGGGTCATCTCATACCTTATCGACTCTCCATTCAGGCATCTATCTACCATGGGCTTTACTGATTCTTTGAAAACATCTTCTCCCAAAACCTCTTTGACAGTTTTTCCCACCACCTGGTCTTCCTCCAGCCGATGATAACGCAAGTAAGTCTGATTGGCGAACAAATAACGATAATTCTTATCTATTGCGGTCATCAAATCCTTTGAACCTTCCACTACCCTTTTGTATTGCCTTAAACTCTCCTTTGCCTTTTCACGCTCAGTAACGTCGTGGAGAGAAAGAACTACTCCCTTAACCTTACCATATGCGTCCTTCACAGGTTTGAGGTTCCAATCCCAGTAGGTCGTACCCCTTTCAGGCTGGTCAGGGTGATCGAATGGCTTGGCATAAACGTAAAAAGGCTCTCCACTCTCCACCACACTCCTGAATATACGCTCATTCTCCTTATGGGGATACAAGTCGAAGTGGTTCTTGCCGATAAAATCCTCCCGGTTTCTTCTGCCGGCATCCGCGTAGGCCTGATTGACCTCAATGAAATTGAACTCTCTGTCCATGTACGCTATCAGGAAGTCAGTAGTGGAAAGAATCACCTCATGCAACTCCCTTAACTCCTGCATACTACCACCAACCATTTATGATTTCAACATCTCGATATAGAAACCACTTCCAAAGACCAATACGGGGGCCCCAGATCCCAATCCCAATATTTACCCCCTTACATCCTTATATCCACACACTCATTTCTCCAAATTAAATAATTTCCTTATCTTTTGAAATATTTCAGGTTAAGTCGATTAAAGTAAGATTACGAGCTATTAGTTATTAAAATTTTCAGTAACCCAGAAATTCAGCATTTCCATTTGCAATGTAAAATCAGGAAAATAAGATTTATGCAGATTATTAAGCACCCCGGTTACATGATAAGCAAAAAAAGAAAGTGGGATTTTTACGTATTCATCTTCCTCAGAAAGCTCAATTTTTTCCCAACAATTCCTCTGCGGATCTTCCACCTTTCATAAAATCGAATATACCATACAGATCATCTCTACGAATTTTAGACTGGTATTTCAGTTCGATGGGGATAAAAATATCATCAGATCTGACTACGAAATCTACCTCCCTCTTCTTCTTACTTTTCCAGTAAAAGACATGATCAGAGTAGTTGAAGTGTGGGGTGAGATTTTGGGTGAACAAAAAACGTATTAGATGGTCACAAAGGATAGATTCCATTAATTTGCTCCTATTCTCCGGATTTTTTAGGAACTCAAGAGACCCGTAAATAGAGATCCAATCCTCCGTAACTCCACCATCTAAGAGAATGAAATATGAAGGGATCGGTAAAGTATATTTTCTTGGCTTTTCCGTAGGTTGGTTCACCTTTATTTTTTTATTGAGACCGTAGATATAGGTTGCAGTGTAACTGGATCTCAGCATATCAATATAGGATTGGACCGTTTCGTGACTAGCTATTTCAGTTCCATCTGCTAGATTATTCCAGCTTATTGTTGACGATAATGTTTCAATTACTCTTTTCACTATTTGTCTGAGATAATTTTCTCTTTTGTTCCGCCTAACTACATCTTTCAAGGTCTGATCGTTTAAGAACAATAAAAATAGTTAAAAGGAAAGAGTTATCTATTTAGAGCTAACTCAATATTAGCTCAGTCTGCTAAATAAAAGAGGTTCCAACATGTGGTCAAAATTACTTGATCGAGGAGACTATAGTTCAACATAGATTGAGGTGTATTCTAGGTTTTAACGTAATAGATTACGTTGTATTTGTCTAAAGGAGAAGGTAGGCTACCCGTACACACAACCATGGATATGGTTTATTATGGTGCAGGAGGAGTCGTGGGTTGGGGCAACCCTTTGTGGAGCAGTAAACGGATCAGCGTGTGCTATAAATCTAGCTGCAGGTGAGGAACAAGGTGAACTCGTAAATGAATTGGTTGGCTATTATACTACTGCAGAGTTCCCCACTGATAAAAGCAACGATTTAGCAGAGAACAATGAATTCCTGGCTAAAGAATACATAGACGATAGGATAGTACAGAGCGTTTCAGGCTCCGCTCTCTGCCACGTTTCGGTCACTAAATGGTGTGTAGAATCTGGTTATGGAAGTGGACACCCAAGGAGAAGCGAGCGTTGTGCCAGAGTAGCTGGGGATACAGCTGCAAAAGCAGTGGAGATTTTGAATTCATGGAAAGACGGCACTTTTGAGCCAAAGTTCGAACTCTCTTCTGAAACACAGGGATGCAAAGGCTGCCACTCTAAAGGAGAGAATTTTGAGGAAGGACAATTTACTAGAGGCAATATGCAATGCACAAATTGCCATGAATCACACTCCATCCCACCAGAGTCAGATAGGATAAGGAGCAGAACCAAATAGGATTAAAATTGTAATAAACCAAACTAAATAATAAAATTTTAATTTTTATTTTTATTTAGATAATCTTACTCCAAGAGTCTCTAACACCTTCTTCTCGCAGAATACTGGAACTATTAGGCCAATCTATTAGAACTAATAGTACCCATAGGGCAGAAGGTATCCCGCCAAACCTAATAGCAATTCTATTAAAACTAATAGAGCCTCTGGAGGTCCATGGTTAATGTGAGTGCCTGGCTCTCCGATGATGCCTATCAAGCACTAAACGAGTATGAATAGGTAGGGCGGTAACAAGAGTGACCTAATCAATAGGTTGCTCAAGAGCTACTTCTTCAGTGATAGTATCAACCAAAATAGAGTATCTAAGGAGATCCTTAGGATGATTGAGCTGGAAAAACAGTTTAAAGAAATAAATGAGAGCTCTCAAGATGCGTTAGAGGAGCTTGAAAAACTGAAGAAGGGACTTCAAGAGATTGCTTTGCATTCCTCAAGTGCGAAAATGTAGGCATTGAGAGTTCCTACCTTCTGGGAATCCATTAGCTGAGGAGCAGATCTAATTCTTCTCACCCCAGGAATCTTTCCCGTTCAACATTTCCCCAAAATAGACTAGCACCAGAAAGTCAACCGACTCTTCTCTCTTGGCAAACTCAGGCAGACCATTGAACCACTCCTCCAGGTTATCCTGCTCCAGTAATTCCTCTCTAGCACTTAACTCTGGTCTTGAGTTCTCTATCTCAAACCCCATTCTCATAATCTAAACTAAAAAAGAAAAGTGTATAAGGCTATACGCTCTCCGGAAGTCATGGTAGGGCGTAAAACTCGAACAACGGACGCCGGGGGTGGGACTTGCAACCCCAGCTTCAGAAAGCTGGACCATCAAAATGAGGGTATTTCGCTTCGCTCAATACCCGCTTTAACGTATTCTCAAGTGTAAAAAACCAAAATACGGACGCCGGGAGAGGGACTTGAACCCTCGCGTCCTTGCGGACACTGGTTCTCAAGACCAGCGCAGTACCTCTCTGCAATCCCGGCCTGGCGAGACTTTAGTCTACTGGAATAAATAGTTAGCTCATCATAAAAATTTAGCGGAAAGCAAAAATATCCTCGCATAGTCCACCAGGTATGCCAGTGGTGGTTTTCAGGTGCAGGAAATGCGGACGATACCACTATGCTCAGGAAGGAGTGAAAACCCGTCAGTGTCACTGCGGTTTCAGAAATAATCTGGATAAGGTTAAGGTTGTAGCCAGAGCTGAGGATGAGATAGAAGCTGCCGAAATAGTCAGGAAGTATCAGGGAAGCGGAACCGACTTCAGCCCTATGGCTTAAATAGTTTAACCGGCTATTCTGCTATTCGGAGAGCTGTAAGATCGATCCAGTCCGTCTGGCTCTTCTTATCACCATTGAATGTATTGTTGCTGCTATGAAAACGTAAAAACCGTTCAACAGATATCCCATCAGTTGTGGATGGGTGAATGTGGGTGTAAACCCGTAAAAGCTTCTGAAGTATTCCAGAAAGTGGGTGACGGGTATGGCGTAGGAGACCACCTGCACTTCGGGGGGCAAAATGGTCACGGGATAATATAGCCCACACAGAAGCATTATAATGGCTGTCAGGGTCCAGGCTGCTACCTCCGCCCTGTGTCCGAACATGAGGAGCAATATGGTGGCGGTCATGCCTATCAGCATGGCGTTGATAAATATTCCCAGCAAAAAGATGGTCAAACTGTGGAGAGGCATTTCCAGTAGGTTCAATCCGAACAGCAGATTGCTGAACACTAAAAGTATGAGGAATGCTACAAGCCCCCTCAGTACTCCCACCATCCATGATCCCACCACCATGTTGAACAGGGAAGTAGGTGTGGATAGGGTATATTTGATGCTCTTGCTCCATATGTCGAAGAGAAGCACGTAGGTCACGTCAAGCTGTGTAAGTTGCATAACACTAAGAGTTATCGCTCCTATAAGTATGAATACCAGCAGGTCCTGAGTGAGTTCAAGGTAGCTCCCCATCAGTCCCACAGCGAAAAGGGTTACCAGGGGCCAGAAGAGTGTCTCAAATATGGTAAATACGTTCCTTTTGGTTATCAATACATTCCGATAAAAGAATGCGTATGTCTTGTAGTACTCACTTCGCCAGTTCAGTGAAAACATCTTCCAGATCCACCTCTTTAACCGCTATATTCTTTATTGTGGCATGTTTAGAGACTTCCTCCACCAGGTCCCCCAGTCTTTTCTCCGAGTTGTCCATGTAAAATGTGTAAGTATGGTTTTCGACTTCCACCGAGTGTATTCCGTCCATCCTTATTTCAGGGAGTCTATCATCCACTTTTATGGCTACCCTATCCTTCATCTTCAGCAGGCTCTTCAATTCCCTTTGACTTCCCTCAGCAACAATTTGGCCCTTGTTTATGAAGGCTATCCTGTCGCACATCATCTCTGCTTCAGCCATGTAATGTGTGGTCAATACGATGGTTATCCCTCTTTCTCTCTGCAGGTCTAGTATCTTTTTGCGTAACCTGCGGGAGATATCCGGGTCTAATCCCTTGGTGGGCTCGTCAAGGAAAACGAGTTGTGGGTGATTTACAAAGGCTCGGGCCAGCACCACTTTCTGCTTGTTGCCCGTAGACAATTTATCGAACTCGATATCTCTCTGGTTCTCCAGCTCAAAGAAATCGATGAGCTCCTCAATATCTTTCCTGCTGTTCATCCCATAGGAGAGAGCGCAGTACTTGAGGTTCTCGTAAGCAGTTAAACTCCAGATGAGGTTGGGATTTCCGCTGGTTATGTTTATCTTCTCCCTGATCCTCTTTGTTTCCTTCTGAGTATCCATCCCCAATATCTCAATATCTCCTTTAGTGGGAGTAAGCAGGGTAGCCATAAGGGAGATGAGGGTCGTTTTACCAGCCCCATTAGGCCCTAATAACCCATAAACTTGGTTGGATTCAATTGCAAGGTTGACGGACTGCAAAGCAACTTTTTCCTCAGAAAATAATGACCTGTAGATCATCCATACATTACTGCACGTGGCGGCCCTCACACAGAATCGATTATATCTAAAAATATAAATTTGATTCTAACCTGAAGGGATTACAAGTAATAAGATTGCAGGAGAGATACATGAAGGACGTAACCAAAACAAGCACTCTTTCCGGTCATCTGGGAAAGGATTCAGAAGTTGTATCCGGTATAGGGCTGTTGGATGAAGCCAACTCCTTTATAGGCCTGGCCAGGGTCTTCGCCAACCACAGGGAGACCAAAAAGGTTCTTGAAGAGATACAGACCAAAATGTTCGAGGCGGGTTCGGAATTCGCCGGAGGAGACAGTTTTCCGGAAGAGAACTATGACGCTATCATGAATACCATCTCTCAGATGGAAAAGAAGGTGAAGAAACCCACCAAACTGATCATCCTGGAGCAAAATGAGCACACGGCCTTCTTGAGTGTGGCCAGAGCAGTAGTAAGAAGATGTGAGAGGTGGGCAGTAAAACTTCACAAGGAGGATGAGCTATCCCTGAACCTGGTGAGATGGCTGAATAAGCTGAGCTATCTCCTCTACCTGCTTATCCTGCTGGAGATGAACGAGACAGAGGTGGATGAGGATGAGAGTTAAAGTTACAGTTGTTCAAATGGATATCACCGCTGATAAACAAAAGAACATGAACAAAGCCCTTTCATACTTGAAGCAAGCTGACGATTCCGTGAATCTTTTTGTGTTGCCGGAGGTGTTCAACACGGGATTCAATCCCCAGAACTATGATTCCATCAAGGAATTGAGTGAAGAGCTTCGCCCCATCCTGAGTCTCTCCTCTCAAGCAGAGAACCTGGCGGTGGTCGCAGGTGTAGCCGAAAAAGAAGGAGGAAAGCTCTACAGCTCGGCGGTCACTATTCATGGGGGAGAGGTCGCAGGCAAGTACAGGAAGGACCGCATATTTCCTCTCACCGACGAGATAAAGTATTTTTCTCCCGGCAACAATGAACCAGCGGTCTATGAAACGCCTGCCGGCAGGCTGGGTCCACTTGTGTGTTACGAAGTGAGGTTCCCTCTCATGTCCAGAGAGCTGACAAGCAGAGGAGCTCAAATACTGGTGTTCCCTGCTCAGTTCCCCCAGGCAAGAATTTATCACTGGACCGCTCTCCTGAAGGCGAGGGCCATAGAGAACCAGCTCTTTGTAGTGGGAGCCAATTGCGCCGGGTTCGGTGAATCCATGATCATTGACCCCTGGGGTGAAGTTCTGGCTGAAGCCGGAACGGGAGAAGAGGTCATTACCGCCGAAATAGATTTGAGCGAAGTAGAAGAAGTGAGGAAAAAATATCCCTTCCTGGAGCTGGTTAAAGATTAATAGCTTCAGACTCCAGAACAATACTTTCAAACCACAAATATTCTGCTGGCGGCTTTGCGGAGCCTGTTCATGACCGCATAACCTAACTCCTTCTCTTCGACCCCTTCCACCACGATAACATCCACACCTTCTTTATCGTAATCCCTGAGGGTAGAGAATATCTTTTTGGCGAATGATTCATCTTCACCCACCGACACGGAATAGTCAGCTTCTGTGCTGGTCTCTTCCACAGTTATGATCCCAACTCTCTGCTCCTGGTCATGGCATTCGAGCACCAGTTGAGATATTTTTTCCTTCACCTTTTCTTTATTGCCGGTTACCACTATCAGCTCTGCTCGTGGGGTGTAATGAGCGTATTTTCCGGAAGCAGCTTCACCCAGAACAGCTTCACCTACCACTTTCTCTATCATTTCAGGGGTTATTGGTCCGGGCCTGAGTATCTCTACCGGCTCAACGGTAGTGTCCACTACTGTAGATTCAATGCCTGTGCTGGTCTCTCCGGAATCTATTACAGCCTCGATCCTTCCGTCAAGATCATCCAGCACATGCTCTGCCGTAGTAGGGCTTGATCTACCCGTTAAGTTTGCGGAGGGAGCAGCAAGAGGTGATGACATCTCGATCAATTTGAGGGCTACCCTGTTATCCGGCATTCTGACCGCCACCTTCTCCAGACCAGCAGAGGTCTCTTCAGGAACTATTTCCTTTTTACTCATTATAAGAGCGATGGGGCCAGGGAAGAACTCCTTTATTAGTTTCTCTGCTTTCTCGTTAACCTCCACCACTTCATATATGTGGTCCTTGCTGGCAACATGGATTATGAAGGGGTTGTCAGTGGGTCTTCGTTTGACCTCGAAAAGTTTCATTATTGCTTCTGGGTTGAGAGCGTCAGCCCCCAATCCATAAACTGTTTCGGTGGCAAAAGCGACCAGACCGCCTTTTTTTATAATGTTGGCAGCATCAGCGATCTTATCATCTTCAGGTTCTTCAGGGTTCACCGAAATTACAAGAGTTTCCATAGTCCAAAATCCATCAAGATGGTAACTTAACTCTTTCCACCACTTTTGGTTTATAGATTAATGCTTATAACGGTAAAAAAGATCATTCAAAAGCCCAGAACGTCATTCATGGAGTACAATCCAGGGCCTTTACCTACAACCCACCTGGCAGCTGTTATGGCTCCACCGGCGAACGCCTGTCTGCTGCCTGCAGCATGGGTTATCTCAATATTCTCTCCCATCCCCAGATAGTATACTGTATGCTCCCCGGCCACATTCCCCCCTCTGACGGCCAGCACAGTGATCTCATCATCCTTCCGCTCACCAGACCTCTCGTATACGATCCTTCTGTCCTTACCCTGCTCTTTGAGGATACTGGATGCGACTTCCCCAATTTTGATGGCTGTTCCACTGGGAGCATCCTTTTTGAACTTGTGATGCTTTTCCACTATCTCTATGTCGTAATCCCCCAGAAATCTGGTGGCATATTCAATAATCTTCCAGAAAACGTTCACCCCCACGCTGAAATTGGGGGAGATAACTGCCGGTATTTTCTTGCAGTAATCTTCTATCTGCTTCTTCTGCTCCTCACTGAAGCCAGTAGTACCCACCACTACGGGGATCCCTTTCTTTGAAGCTGCTTCAATATTTTTTAAGGCAGCATCAGGAGCCGTAAAGTCGATCAGGACGTCCGCATCCAGTTCGTTTATACCGGATGAATCCATTATCTTAACACCCGTTCTTCCGGCACCCGCTTCTTCTCCAGCATCACTATCCACACACTGGATATCAAACGCCTGAGCGAGATGTGTGGTAGTGTTTTCAACCACATTCTTGACTATAAGGCTTCCCAGACGGCCTGCTGCACCCGCAACAGCTACACTTATCATAGTAGATCCAGGGATTGGAGAACAGTTTTTACCTTCTGGGTCTTCTCTTCATCCAGCTCGATTAGAGGTAGTCTGGGCTTTCCGGCTGCCAGACCCATCAAGTTAAGCGATTTTTTCACCGGAATGGGATTGGTATCAATAAACATTGCACTGTACAGAGGCATCAATTTGAAGTGGGCTTCCATGGCCTTCTCAATATTGTTATCCTGGAATTCAGTATACATTTCCTGCATTATATGGGGAGCAGCGTTGGCTGTAACACTGATCACCCCGGTTCCTCCCACTGTAAGTATGGGGTATGTGAAGAAATCCTCTCCCGAAAGGAGCACGAAATCCTTATCTCTGGTCCTCTTGACCATTTCAGAGACCTGCCTCAAGTTCCCGCTGGCCTCCTTTATTCCCACAATGTTATCTATTTCCGATAACCTCTCCACAGTGTCAGCAGTTATGTTGGTCCCTGTCCTCCCCGGAACATTGTATATCAATATAGGGATAGAGACTGCTTCTGCTATGGCCTTGTAATGCTGATATAATCCTTCCTGGTTGGGTTTATTGTAGTAAGGGGTGACGAACATGGCAGCATCCACACCAGCCTTTTCCACTTCTTTTCCCATGTAAAGCGCTTCTTTGGTGGAGTTTGAGCCAGCACCGCCTATAACCGGGACGTCAGCTATCTCTGCCACATGTTTGACCACCTGAATGTGTTCTTCATAGCTCATGGTGGCCGCTTCTCCAGTAGTTCCAGAAGGGACTACTCCATCGACATGTTTTTCAAGGTACTCCAGATTTGTTTCCAAGCCCTTGAAATCTACCTCCATATTTTCCTTGAATGGAGTTACCATAGCGGGAAGGACTCCTTTAAACATTTTATTTCACCACAGAGTTATTTTCAACCTAAAATTCCGTTCTTCCTCTATTCATCCTTCTGGTAATATATCCAGCTACCCTATTCCTTATTTTTTTACTCTTGATATCAGTTAATTGGGTAACAAGCTGTTTATTGGAATCAAAATTACCCGAAAATTCGTTGGTATATTCCCTTAACAGGTCCAGAGCTATAGTCTTAATATATGTAGGCTTTATAGTGCCCAAATTATACACCTCCAGTGCAGATGTTGTTACCATCCCACCGAAAGTGGTTTATTTAAGCTTTGCTGATAACTATGGAATTAAAACTCAAAAAATTAACCCAAAAGCTCAAATTTCCAGATATTTTTCTTCCAGATCCTGAAGCTCTTCAACGCTGCCTTTTTTGACCACACTACCTTTTACCAGCACATACCCCCTATCAGCTACGCTCAAGGCCAGCTGGACATTTTGCTCCACGATCAGAATAGATACCTTTAGCTCTTCTCTAATCCTTTTGATGGCTTGCCCAATATTGTGAATGATTATGGGCGCCAGCCCGATTGAGGGTTCGTCCAACATGAGCAGCTTGGGTTCGGACATTAGCGCTCTGCCGATGGCCACCATTTGCTGCTCACCACCGCTCATGGTCTTCACCAGTTGCTTTCTCCTCTCCTTGAGGATGGGGAACAGGCTGAAAACATAGTTCATATCCTTTTCATAGGAGTTGCCGGAACTCCGGGAAGAAGCACCCAAAATAAGGTTGTCCTCTACGCTCATGTTGGGGAACAGCCTCCTCCCCTCCGGGCAAATGGATATGCCTCTCTTTATCCTGGCATGAGCCTTCAGATGAGATATTTCCAGGCCATCCAGCTCTATTAATCCTCTGGACTTGGTTAACCCGCATACAGTTCTGAGAAGAGTTGTCTTACCTGCTCCATTGGGTCCCAGAACAGTCACAACCTCGCCTTTACCTACGGTAAGATCCACATCATGTAGAACCTGTGCCTTATCATAAAAGGCGTTCAGGCCATCAATTCTCAACATGCTTCGCACCGAGATAGGCGTTTACCACTTTTTTATCCTGAACCGCCTCTTCTGGGCTGCCATCAAAAATAACTTTTCCAAAATTGAGAACAACTACTCTTTCTGACAAATTGAATAGCTCCTTTAGCTTGTGCTCTATAATTATCTGGGAAATACCGTCATCTTTAAGCTCTCCTATCACCTGATCCAGTTTCATTGCTTCTTTGGAGCTTAAACCGGAGAAAGGCTCGTCCAGCAAAAGCATTCTGGGGTGTGCAGCGAGGGCGATCCCGATGCTCAGTCTTCTCAATTCTCCTTGCGAGAGATTCCTGGCCAGCATTTGTCTTTTATCCACTAACTCTACTCTTTCCAGGATATCACTGGCACCGTTCCTAGAGTTGGGTGCGAGAATGTTCTCTTCAACAGACATGTTCTTGAAGACCTTGATGAGCTGGAAGGTCCTCACAAGACCCATCTTCACCAGACAGTTGGGTTTCTTGCCGTTGACGTGGTTGCCTCTGAACTCGATCCTGCCGCTATCGGGCTTGAGGAAACCGGAGATGGCATTAAAAAGAGTGGTTTTACCGGCTCCGTTGGGGCCTATAACCCCCAGACACTCGTTATCAACTTTAAAACTAACTCTATCCAGAGCGACAATATTCCCGAACTTTTTGGTTACATGGTTGATGGCCAGCATCGCTTACACCGTGACTATCTTTGACAAGCTAAGCTATTAACTATAATCTATTGTGAGGGATATTTAAGGTTTGCTATATTGTCACTTATTAACACAATATTTAAATATTACTATCAAAGTCATGAATTATGGAATTCAAAAAAATACTGATAGGGGTTATTGTCGTTGCAGTAGCATTATTAACTGCAGGATGCGCTCAGGAAGATACAGGAGAAGGTACACCTACGGCAGAACCTACTAAGACACCACAAACAGATGAAGAGAAGATTACTATTGGCGTAATCGGACCCATGTCCAGCAGCGAGGGCACAGCAGAAAGAAGAGCGGCACAGCTTGCGGCTGCAGAGATAAATGAACAGGGCGGAATTCTGGGAAGACAGGTAGAAGTGGTGGTAGGAGATACCAAACTAGATCCCTCCACAGCTACTTCCGAGTTCAGGAGACTGGCGACTTCTGAAAACGCAGTCATGATTACCGGAGGTTTTTCCAGTGGTGTAATGACTACCATGATGGATACCATGGCCCAGACTAAAACTGTATTTCTGGCCGATGCTTCCTCACCCGGTCATCCCGCCAAGGTTGCTGAAGATTACGACACCTACAAGTACTGGTTCAGGATATCTCAGAACAACGGAACCACTTTCGCCTGGGACCTTGCCGATATGATGGATTTCCTCAATGAGGAACAGGGAATGAACATCTCCAAAGTGTACGTCATCAGAGACGAGCATGTATGGACTGATGATGTTATGGCCCATCTGGAGCCATTGCTCCAAGAGAGAGGAATAGAGATAATCAAGGACGAGGAAGTCCAGAGAGGCTACACCACTTACGACGTCCAGCTGTTGGAAGCTCAAGAGATGAATGCAGACATCATCATGCCCATTCTGGCTATCGCGGGAACTGGAGATGTATTAACTCAGCAGTGGAAGGAACTGAACATTCCCATAATGCTTGCCGGACACGATCTCAAGGCGATCGATGCAGAGTTCGACAAGAACACCAACGGAGCAGCAGAAGGTGAGATATTCATCGCTGATGGCGGTGTGCTCTCAACTGCACCTCCCACCGATAGAGCGGAGAAGTTCCTCGAAGCCTATAAAGAAGAATACGGGTTCTATCCCGAATCTCATCAGGCTTACGGCTCTTATGATGCCCTATTTATCTATAAGAAGGCTGTAGAGGCTGCCGAAGAAGCTGGAGAGGAGGACCCACTGGATCCCGATACCGCAGTAGAATATCTGGAGAAGTACGATACTAACAACCCAGTGACCCTGACAAGAACCATTGCCTTCCACGACAATCATGCCCTTGCCTGGGGAGATGATTTCACGAGGAACTGGATATCTCAGTGGCAGGATGGAGAACAGCTGATAATCTGGCCGGAAAATGTCGCCAACGGAGAATTCAAGATGCCTGAACAGGTTGCCGGAGAGTAGTGGTAACGAATAGTGAAAAACAATAACAAAATATTTATTTTTTTATTTAGTTGAGAGACATTAATGTTGGATATAATCATCAAGATCATTGTTTTTGGTACCGTCATCAGTGGTATTTGGGCCTTGGTAGCATCGGGGTTCACATTGATCTTCGGTGTGGGCAGAATGCTCAATTTTGCTCACGGAACCTTATTTATTCTATCAGCGTATTTCGGTATCATCCTATTCAATGCAGGATTGAATCCCTATATTTCATTCGTGCTTGCCTTATTACTGGCCGGAGTGGCTGGAATCATTCTTTATAAGCTGTGCATGTCTCCCATCCGGCAGCACGAGGTTATGATTGTTATTGTAACCCTCGCCACCGCCTTACTGGTGGAGCAGGTCTTGCTGCTGACCTTTGGGGATAATAGTGTTTCCTTCCCATCTCTGGTTACGGGAATAGTCTATATTGGAGATCTGCCCGTTCCCGCAGAACGGATTCTGGCGCTGGCGCTGGCCATAATCGCCATCATCGCTCTGGAAGTGTTCATCAACAGGACTGTTACGGGCAAAAAGATCAACGCAGCATCACAGGACATGGAGATGGCCACCCTGGTGGGTGTTGAGGTGGAAAAAATATTCACCCTCACCATGTTCATATCGGCTACCCTTGCGGGACTGGGAGGGCTGCTCTACTCCCAGATATTCGCCATAACGCCCGATGTAGCCATAAAATCACTTATCTACGCCTTCGCTATCGTCATCCTCGGCGGTCTGGGAAGCGTGAGAGGAAGCATAGTGGCTTCCTTTATCGTGGGCTATATTCTTATGGGAACCATAATCCTCCTGGGAGCCAGGTGGTCGGAGCTGGCTATGCTGCTCACCATAATTGGGATACTGGTCATAAAGCCAAGCGGATTATTCGGGGTGGAAGAATGAGAGTGATTCTGGGACTGATAACAGCTGTAATCGTGGCAATAATGCTTTTACTACCCAGGGTTGTGCCTGAAGCGTTCATTTACCTTATTGGGCTTACATTCCTGTTCATAATCCTGACCGTAAGCTGGGATATTATGGTGGGCTATACCGGACAGGTCAATCTGGGCCACACCGTCTTTGTGGGAGTGGGGGCTTACACCACCGCCTTACTTCAGACCCAGAGGCTGCAGGGAACCCCTCTGGAGTTCCTGGCTATAGAGCCTCCCATATACTTGTCCATAATTGCGGGAGGAGTTATGGCTGCCCTGATAGGCTTTATAATCGGGGTTATAACCTTGAGGCTTAGAGGATACTATTTTGCCCTGGTGACCGCTATTCTACCCCTTGTATTCGCCCAAAGTGTTTATATATGGTCTGATGTATTTGGAGGGGAAGAAGGGTTCTCTGTAGGGCTTCACAAGGTTCTTACTGATACCACCGTGGGCAATTACTACGCTGCATTCTTTATTATGTTGATATCAGTAGCCTTAATGCTGAAGCTGGTCAAAAGCCCTCTGGGGCTCAAACTCAGGGCCTTGAGAGAGGATCAGGAGCTGGCTGAAGCTGCAGGCATAGATACCGTCAGGTATAAGCTCATTGCCTTCATGATCAGCTCTTTCTTTGCTGGAATTGGGGGAGCGGCGATAATCCACTACAGAATTACTGTAGGTCCCGATCTTTATGGCATCCCCCTGATGTTGATAATCATTCTTTCCACCGTCATCGGAGGGCTGGGGACGATATACGGGCCCATAGTGGGTGGGTTCTTCATATACCTCTCCAAGAACTGGTGGCTCCGGGAAGTGGTGGATACTTTCTTTTCTGACTTGCCCGTGAACGATGAGATAATCCTTTACATCATATTGATCGTTATTGCTATCTTCTTGCCTCACGGAGTATATCACAGCGTGAAGGATAAGTTGGGTAAATAGGATATTCATAAACCTTTTTTATAAATAAGTTCCAATTACATTATTGAAATTTCATCATTATCATTACAATTACTAAATCCTTAAATGAGTTTTCAACTGAGTATTAATTGGAGGTAAATAAAAAATGATAAAGAATAGTAAGATTGCACTACTGGCAGTAGCAATGGTAGCTGTAGGAGTTCTTGTCCTTCCTCAAACAGTATCATTATTTGCTGGTCAGCACTACTGGTATAACATCAGCTCAAGCGAAAATGATGTGCCTTGTGGTAAATGTCATGCAGATGTAAAGGAAGAGCTGGACCAGTCTAATTTCCACGTTAGTTTTACCGGTGGTACTGACGATACCGCCGATCAAAAGGATTGTGAGGCCTGTCATAGGTGTAATGGAAGTATCACTTATGCAGAAGATGATGGGTCAACTGTAACACCAGGTAAGCAAGCTCATGCAGCCAGTATAGTTGCCTGCATGCTGTGCCACCAGAGCAGTGCATCTGGAGAACTCAGTGATGCATCTTATGCCGGATATTACGCAGGTGGTTTCAACGTCACAGATTTGGGTATAAATCCTTCATATAATTACTCTAACGGAACCTATCATGGACATCTGGAGGCTCACAATGCATTCGTAGCCAAAGCGATCAACAATAAGACTTTAAAGAACTCAAATGAGGCTTGCATTGCCTGCCACACCTTCACTCCCGTTAAGCTCAACTGGTCGCACGCCAGAACCCTAGAGTTCAAGGTCGGCTTGAGCGATGCGGATATTACCACCGATCACGGACCCCACAACTGGACCATCACCGAGTGGACTACCAATGGTACTGCTTATGCAACTGTATACGGTGACACATGGGGTACCAACGCCAGCACAGAGTATAATTCAAGCGTATGGCCCGGTGACGTGCCCGGAGTGAACTATACCTACGGTAACTGACCCGGTAACTGAGGCATCATAGCGAAAAAATTTCCTATTTTTTTTTAATTTTTAAATCCATTTTATTTTATTTTATAGACTAAATGTGGTATATCTCCCGTTTAATACCTTCAACATTGAATGCCTCGCCGCAGCGGGTGTTCATTTCTTCAATATAGAAGTCGAGGGCAAGTTTGATCTCATGTTCACCTATTTCCAGCTCATCTTCCTGGAAGTAGGAGAGTGTTTTGGAGGCGCCAGCAAGCTTTACTGCCATGTCCGCCAGCCTCACTGACGGAGAGAGCATTTCAACACTTTTAACGTTGTCCAGCAGGACTTCGTCCGCCCTGGAAAGCATCTCTTCCAGGTCTTCGGTGAGCACCACAGGCTTTTGAGGGAACTCCGTGCTGGTAGTGTATACGGCGTGGACCAGACACAGATGGTCTCTAATAGAATTGGCAAGTTCAAAGTCAATTTTTCCCATTCTGAGCTTTCTCTGGCTCTCTCTCAACGCCAGAAATCTGTCTTTGGTCATCTTATGCAGTATGCACAACATCCTGTCTTCGATGGAATTGAAGTTGGGGTCCGAGATAGTAACTTCGTATCCTCTCTCCTTCACTCTGGTGTTGTAATTTACGGAGAAGAATGGGCTGAACTTGTAAGGGCCTACTGTTTCACCCTTGATCTCGTATTTTATCTCTCTGTGCTCCATGGCAAGCTTCAAGGGCTCCACCATCCCCTTATATTTGAACCAGTCGTTGAACTCCGGTACTATGAAGTTGAACTTTCTTCCCTCGTAGGCTTCAGCTATCCTGATGAATTTGGCGGGGGTCATCCCTCCACAATATCTGTTCCTCCCCGGCAGGCCGTGAGGTGGGATATTCAGCCTCTCGTTGCCCCTGATGATATCGTCAACGGCGAACGTTTTTCCCGTTCCGGGTGCACCAAAGAAGGCAAGATTGAACCCGGTATATCCCGCTATTTTTCCACTCTGATTTACGATGGGGATATCAGCAAGGGCATATTGGTGTATCAGGCTAAGAAGAGTGTCGAAGTAGAGTTCTCCGAACATTGATAGGTATTCTTTAAGCGCTGCAGCGTCAAAGGATTCCCCGAATTTGGTGATTGATTCCAGTCTCTCTTGGTTGTTCAGGATGTCGCTCAAATAGTCATCGAACTCGGCATCCATCTTCTTGATCTCCTCAAATTCTGTTAGAGCAATATCCGTACTCAAGGAGAGCTGCTGGGGATTCGCTTCTAAAACCTCCTCTACAAGAGGTCTAATCTCCTCCGGGACCCACAACTCCTGATAATTATTGATGTATCGCTTGTGAACAATGCTGAGCTTTTCCAGTTTATGCAAAACCTTCCAGCTCACAGACTTCCCGGAGAGCTCCCGAACTCTCTCTGTAAAATCGAAGTAGTTGTCCTTGGTCTGCCTCTTTATCTCCATTAGAGCTTTCAATATAGCATATGCCTTGGCCCCTTCTTCTTTGAGGACAGCGGTAAGGTTATTTCTGACAGTATCCCAGCTGCCCTCCCTTTTCAACTTACCTCTATGAACAGACCAGAACCTGCCGTTAAAATCGACTCCCTTTCTTACACCATAACGGTTAAAGAAATTTACAAGCATTTCTTCAGGTATTTTTCGGGCTGCCTCCTCTATATGGATATTATCCTCCCACCCCATCTCTTCTACTACTTCCTTCCTGGCAATACTCCATTCCTGGTTGAAATCAAGGTATCTTCTGAGAATTATCTTCTTTTCATCAATCTCTTCCACAATGATGGGTTTTTCCACCCTTAATTAACCCTTTTTAATTTTTCATACTTATTATACTTTATATTTATTTTAAATCTCTTTAAAGTTTGACCACCTGAGTTCATGACCCCTGCCCTACTAATTACCATAATCTCTATCTATTTCCTACAGTCTGAACGGAAATTAATTTATATCAATTTACTTAATTATAGTAAATGGGTAAAAATCTTTCAATTTACAAGTATGGAATCCTGTTTACCTTTTTCCTGTTTCTGATTAGTTTATCAACTCTTTCCACATCTGCACAGGAGCATGTAGAAGGGTATGGTCAGATATGTTATCCCTGTCATGAGACCTTATTGACAAAAGATGAGAGAGTCAAAAAGCTCGCTCACTGCCGCTGCCACAGCGTTGACATCTGGAGAAGTGGAGGAAATAAAGTAGATCTGAAGAAGCTTTCAGAGCTGCACGGTGATGATCCCTGTATCAAATGTCATGTGTCCCCTAATGCCGGGACCGAGATGAACTTTTCAAATATTCATGGTCCAAGTTTTCATGATAATTGCGCTGCTTGCCATGGAGGTAATGGAACAATGAATATACCCGAAGCAGAAGATTGTCTCGATTGCCACCAGGGAGGGGTGCATACTGTCCACGAAGATGTGCTTATAGAGGTATGCGAAGGATGTCATGGAGAGGTTATCAACAAATACGCGGAATTGAGAGCCAAGGTAGGGATTACTCCTACTGAAACCCCTGTAAGAGCTGAAGAAGGCGGTTTTTCGCTTTTTGAGCTTATACAAAGAATAATATCGTTCTTTACCGGAGGATTATAATGTGGAGGAAGACAGGACCTGTTCTTATACTGACTTTAGTTCTGGCCGTAGCTATCCCTTTTTCAGGTTGTGCCGGAGATCAGCAGAGAGAGTTGCCCGCGATCAAGGTGGAGTTCAGCCATTATGACATCAACCAGACACACATACTGGAGATCAAAAAAGCCAACGACGTGTACATAAACAGGAGTGAGGCACCCAAGTTATACGAAGAGCCTCCGTTCCCCGGGATCCATATTTTTGCCTACAATGGGTTGAACAGGACCCCTATTACCTACGTCCCCCTGGAGAAAGAGGGAGATAATCTTACTACATATATAGGATTTGAGAACCCCGATAAAGTACCCCAGAAAGGTGATAAAATCCTGGTCTATATGGATGTGGTCAACCGACAGGGTGATATTCTCAAGTCCCACAGCAGGCAGATAACATGGGACTTGGAAACAGAGAGCCCTATTCTTGAGTGAAATTGGATAAATTTTTCAATCCATCAATTTATTTCCAATCATGAATGATATCAATTTCAGAGAAATTGAGGAGAAATGGCAAAAAAAGTGGAAAGAGAACAGAACTTTTGATGCCGAACCAGATGAAAGAGAAAAATTCTTCATAACCATTCCTTATCCTTATTTAAACGGAAATCTCCACGCCGGTCATACCCGAACTTTGACCATTGGAGATACTTTCGCCCGGTATAAGCGGATGCTGGGGTATAATGTCCTCCTTCCTCTGGGATTTCACGTTACCGGAACCCCTATCATCGGGCTTGCAGAGTTAATTGCTAAAGGAGATGAGCGGACCTTCAATGTCTATACCAACTATCACGATATTTCACAGGAGGCACTTTCCGAGCTGACAACCCCTGAAAAAGTGGTAGAACTATTTTCCCGGGAAGCACTTACTGCCCTGAAGGAAATAGGCTACTCCATAGACTGGAGGAGAACATTCACCACCACTGATGATGAATATAAGAAGTTCATAGAGTGGCAGTTCTACAAGTTAAAAGAGAAGGATTTGGTGGTCAAGGGCTCCCACCCCGTTCGCTACTGCCCCCACGACCGGAATCCAGTGGAAGACCACGACCTGCTCTCCGGAGAGGAGGCGACCATTGTTGACTATACTGCTATAAAATTCAAAGACGATGAGGGAACTGTATTCCCCTGTGCAACTCTCAGACCCGAGACTATATTTGGGGTCACCAATCTGTGGTTGAAACCCATTAAGTACGTTATTGCTGAGGTCAATGGGGAGAAGTGGTTCGTCAGTAAAGAGGCCTACGAGAAACTGCTCTACACGGATAAAGAGATCGAATTTATGGGTGAGGTCGATGCTCAGGACTATCTGGGGGAGTACGTGGAGAACCCCCTTACGGATGATAGGGTTCCCATCCTTCCTGCAGAGTTTGTGGACACTGACAGTGCCACGGGTGTGGTGATGAGCGTTCCTGCCCACGCTCCCTTTGACTTCATGGCCATTGAGGACCTCAAGAAAGAGAACACACTGCAGAAATATGGAGTTGGAGAGCTGGAGCCCATAGTCCTCATCGATGTAGAAGTGGACGAGGAGAGAGCCCAGCAGTACAATTCACCCGCGGAGGAGATCATCAGGAAGATGGGGATTCAGGACCAGCAAGATGAATCGCTGGAGAAGGCCACCAAGGTGTTGTACAAAAAAGAGTTCCACAAAGGAGAATTGATGGATGTTACGGGTGAATACGCGGGCAGTTACGTTCACAAAGTTAAGGATAGACTGCAGAACGACCTGATAAACAGGGGAATCGCGGAAATATTCTATGAGTTCAGCGAGAAGCCGGTGGTGTGCAGATGCGGCACCAAGTGCGTGGTCAGGGTGGTTAAGGATCAGTGGTTCCTCAACTACTCCAATCCGGAGTGGAAAGAAGAGGTCCTCAACTGGCTGGAGGAGATGAGAATAATCCCCGAGTACTATAAGGAAGAATTCCGGAATAAAATTGCCTGGCTGAAGGATAAGGCATGTGCCAGAAGAAAAGGTCTGGGGACCAAAATACCCTGGGACAAGGAGTGGTTGATAGAGAGCCTCTCCGATTCCACCATATACATGGCATACTATATCCTGGCCAAGTATATCACAGAGGGTAGGCTGAAAGCGGAGAATATGACCAAAGAGCTGCTGGATTACGTTTTCCTGGGTGAAGGTGATATTGGCGATGCTGTTAGTTCTTCTGGGCTTGATGCTGATTTTGTGCAGCAGGTAAAGGATGATTTCTTCTACTGGTATCCGGTGGACCTCAGGAGTTCGGGGAAGGATCTGGTGGCCAATCACCTCCTGTTCTTCCTGTTCCATCATTTAGCCATCTTCCCTCCCGAACACTATCCTCAGGCGATCGCGGTCAATGGTTTTGTCAGTCTGGAAGGCCAGAAGATGAGCAAGAGCAAAGGACCATTGCTCACTATGAAGAGGGCCGTTAGAGAAAACGGGGCTGATGTGACCAGGATGTATATACTCTATGCTTCGGAGTATGATAGTGATGCGGACTGGAGAGCCCAGGAAGTGGAGACTCTCGCCTCCCACTTGAGACGGTTATACTGGTACGCCAGAAATTACTATTCAGCGGATAGAACTTCGAATCTGGATAGGTGGCTGGTGAGCAAGTTCTACAGGAACGTTAAGGAGACAAGAGAGGCAATGGATAACCTCCAGACAAGGAGGGCGGTAAACACAGCATTCTTCGAAGTTATGTCTGATGTGAAGTGGTATCTGAGGAGAGGAGGCCAGAATCTGGGGTTTATTCTTGATGACTGGCTGAAGTTGATCGCTCCCTTCGCTCCCCACATCAGTGAAGAGATCTGGAGCTGGAAGCACGACTCATTTATAAGCCTTGAGGAGTATCCGGTGTTCAATGAGTTCATGGTGGATGAAGAAGCCGAGAAGATAGAGGAGTACGTGTACAACCTAACAGAGGACATGAGGGAGGTACTGAAGTTCGTGGATGCCAAGGAGCTGCATGTATCACCCGCTGAGGACTGGAAGAGGAAAGTGTTGAAAGTGATTGTTGATTCCTCTGATCTGGGGGAAGCGATGAAGAGGATCATGTCCGACGGCAACCTAAAGGAGAACGCCAAGGAAGTTTCTGCCTTCGCCAAAAAGATGTTCGCCCAAAAAGAGGTTAAGGAATTCGTGGACCTGGATGAGGGCAGAGTGATAGAAAGATCTAAAGAGTTCCTGGAGGGAGAGCTGGGGGTTAAGATCTTGGTGGACAGTGAGAAGGTTCCCCAGGAGAAGATAAAGGCTGCGGCACCGGGGAAGCCTGCAATTTATGCTGTTTAATATATATCATTAATCTTACGATTAAGGTCCAACAGCTTTTTTACCTTTCAACATCAAATATTTTTCGAGATTATGAGATCTCTGGAATATTTAGGCTTTCGATAATTATCTACGGTGATTATACTTCACTATTTATGTTATAGGGGAAGTATTCTGTAATGTTGATCAAGACATCGCCCTTGTGGATTATGCTGTAGTTCTTGGATAGGATGTGGTCCTCTCTGGGTATGTTGAAAATAGTTGATAGCTCACCCGCAGTCTCAATCCTTCCCCAGTTGATTTCCCTTCTCACTTCCAGCTCGTGATTTTTGATTATCTTTCCTATGGGGATGTCAGCCTTCATCAAATCCCCTCTAAAGCTTTCTTTTAACCTCTTCAGTGGTGTGTAAGATATTGCGTGAGCCATAATGTCTTCCCCGCCCTTGAGGTTGACCACTCTATAGTTGACCTCTTCGTCTAGTCCTATGTTGAGTAATTGGGCGATCTTCTGGTCTGCCTGGATTATTTTTTGGTCAACAGTTTCTACCTTGATTGTCTCTCCGGTTATGGCTTCCAGAACAGTGGTGATGGACCCGTCCGTAGTAAGGAGTATCTTGTGGATGGGATTGAGCTTCTCAGGATTCACAGGCTCTCCAGCTCCACCACGGGTTTACCTTCCCTTGTCCTGGGGGCGAGGTAGTCGATGAACCTGTCCATGTCCACTCCGTAGACCCGGAATTCCACCCGTAGGGGTGATAAGACAATGTCTTCTTCGGTGAAATTGATCTTGCTGACGGTGGCGGTCTGCTTATTGAGGTGTATGTGGATGGTGTTATGCTGGGTGTTCTCTCTAAGCTCTGTTCTGGCAGTATCCAGTATCCTCTGCTTTCTCAGAAGGTTCCTGAATGTGGAGAGGTCTTTTGCCAGGGCTGTGAGGTGTCCGTTTTCCGTTTGTATTTGGGCGTCGGGGAAGAAGTTCATTACTGCCTGGACTACTTTCTCTTTGTCTTCGGTGGGGTGGACTTCAGTGATTATTTCCACTTCAACGTATCTGGAGATCCTCTTCAGGACCTCCTCTATCTTTTCGTTGAACTTGTTGATGGTGGAGTTGTTCTCTATGGTGAGGTCTGCTCTCTTGATGGCCTTCTCCATGCTCCAGGAAAGCTCTCTTTCGTCCCTGCTCTTCAGTTCTTCTATGGTGGTTATGTCATCTCCCCTCTCTCTTCTAACAGAGCGATCGAATCTCTCGTCTGTTTCAGCTTGAATATTTATTAGAATAAAGTTCTCTCCGAACTCCTGCTTGAAGTGCGCCACTTCTGAATCGCTCCTGATACCATCAACAACTACTACGCTCTCCTCTCTGGCCCTGATGAGGGGTACGCATCTCCTGGCTATGGCGTCCATACCTTCTTTTTCTCTTAGTTCGGTGGCTACTTTGCCAGCGTTCTGGTCAGTGAGCTCGAGGTCCTGGTGAAGGACTTCGTCCCTGATGACATCACCCATAACTACAACAGGGAAGTTAAGGTTCTCAGCTACTCTGGCTGCAGTGCTCTTTCCGCTGAGGGGTAAACCCACAAAGGCTATAATCAACTTATGATCCAATGTTTTACCTCCGAAACACATCAAGTCTGGCCACACGCTATCTTGAGATAATGACCTATAACTCAAGCTAGACATGGGGCACTAAACTATGAGGTTTTAATTCTTTCCCTTTACCAGTTCATCACCCTATGATGGGTGAAGCGTAATGGAGGTAAGCACCTAAAGGGGTAAAAACTTTTAAGTGTAAAAAAGGAGTGAGGTAAACGATGTAGTACCTGCTCATGACTGAGGTAGAGGTCACGTGAGGGCCCGTTGCTTAGCCAGGACAGAGCACCGGCCTCCTAAGCCGGGGATCGCGG
>CAZQTT010000028.1:0-29493 GCA_964596255.1 uncultured archaeon | reverse complement strand
AACTGGTATCTTTTTTACCCTTATGTCGATTCGGGGGCAGACATAAGTCTATTCAGTAGGTCAGATTCTGAACTTCTTGGTTACGAGCTTGAAGACGGAGAAGAATACCATGTGGGTGGGAATAGCTGGTTTGATTAGAATATTCATAAATGAAGTCCCCTTTAGAATTTACCTGAATAAGCTCAGTATTCAGAAGTAGTGAAGAGAAAACCGCAATTATCCCTAAAAGTTGATATTCAAATAGGCTTAAATCCTAAAGTCAAACTTAAGTATTCACAGTATAACCTTCAGTGGTGGTTGGATGGAAATCAAGTATGATGTTATCGCTATTGGCACTGGCTCCGCCATGAATATCTTGGAGGCCATGCTGAACCAGAACGAGGACTTAAGGGTAGCCGTAATAGATAAGGATCCTCCAGGTGGTATCTGCCTCACCAAAGCCTGCATCCCCACTAAGATACTACTATACCCTGCAGAGCTCATAAAGAATATCGAGAAGGCCAAAGAACTCGGTATAGATGTCAAAATCAATAATATCGATTTTTCCGCTATCATGAAGAGGATGCACTCCCTCGTTGACCCGGACATCGACATGATCCGGGAAGGACTCTCATCCACACCCAACATAGGATACTATACCGACCCTGCAGAATTCGTAAAACCCTACACTCTAAAAGTAGGAGAGGATACCATTACCGCCCCACTCATATTCCTCTGCACTGGCTCTAAACCCTATATACCTCCCATAAAAGGATTAGATAAAGTTTCATATCATACCAGCGACACCATATTGAATATCCAACAACTTCCCCAAAGCATGGTAATCGTGGGCGGGGGGTTTGTGGCGGCGGAATACGGGCACTTCTTCTCCTCCATGGGCAGTAAGGTGACCATACTGGGTAGAAACCCCCAATTTCTACCGGGTGAAGAGGAAGAGGTTTCCGCAGTCGTCAAGCACGACATGAGCAAACAAATGGATATACTCACCAGCCACGAAGTAATCGAGGTAGCAGAAGACGAGCAGGGGGATGGGAAGGAAAAGACGACCACCGCCGTAAATAGAGAAACCAGCGAAAAAATAACCGTAAACTCGCAGGAAATATTGATCGCTGCGGGTAGAGCCTCCAACTCGGACATCCTCAAACCAGAGAAAGGTGGAATTGAAACGGACGAGTATGGATGGATAAAAGTCAACGAATACCTTGAGACCTCCCAACCAAATGTGTGGACCCTGGGAGATGCGGTAGGCAAACACCTCTTCAAGCACGTGGCCAACTACGAATCAAGGATTGTCTACCACAACGCCGTCAGGGAAAAACAGGTAAAAGTAGATTATCATGCGGTCCCTCACGCGGTCTTCACTTACCCCGAAGTAGCCGGTGTGGGTATGGGAGAGGAAGAAGCCATTAAAGAGCGGGGAAAGGATAGGGTGATCATCGGTTTTGACAAGTATGAAAATAACGCCAAAGGCAGGGCGATGAATGTAAAAAACTATTTTGCCAAAGTTATTCTGGATGGAGAGAACGAAAAAATCCTGGGAGCACACATAGTAGGCCCTCATGCCTCAGTCCTGATACAGGAGATAATAAACTTGATGTACACTGCAGAACAGACCCCAAACCCCTTACTCCTCGGCATGCACATACATCCCGCTCTGAACGAAGTGGTAAAGGGCGCTTTCAATTCTTTGATGGACGTGGACTCCTACCATCATATGCTGAAGCACGAACTTGAGGGAATTAACTTTAACTTTAACTTTAACATTAACAGTAACATATAACCTTATAGAGATTCTTTGGTAATTGGATGCTTTATAGCTCGCTTATGCGTTTATTAAAAGTCACTTAAGGAACAAAAGTAGTAAATTATTGATCTTTATCCCAGTCTCAAAGATTCGATCTTAAAGCTCGTCGTGGTCCACAAAAATCTCAGTGTAGCAAGTAGAACAAAGAAACCACTCCACATCCCCCAGATCCCTATTATTCTCCGAAAAATAGTAGAAGCCATCCGAAAAGTCTTTGGACCTCACTTTTTCCAAATCGACCTCTCCAACTCTACCACATCTCTGACAAATAACCTTGAACTGGTTTGGGTCGGGGTTAAAGTCCCTGAACACACTTTACACCTCCTCTATCTTTACCTTACCAAGTAATTTCATCCTGAGGTAAATCTATTTCCCTTAATAGAGTCAATTGCAGTGCATTCACAGCCCAAAGCAAAAAGTTTTTAGTGATAAGCAGCAGGGAAGAACAGATGCCCGAGCTCCCAGAAGTAGAACTTTTCCGGCAGTATATGGATAATACTTCCCTTGACCAGGTCATTCAGGATGTGGAGGTAACTAACTCTCTCATTCTGGAAAGAGTTACTGAAGAACAACTCTTATCCAAACTAAAAAGAAAACAATTCAGATCTACCCAACGACATGGAAAACACTTGTTCGCCAACGCCGGTCGAAACCTGTTGGTGGTGTTTCATTTCGGTATGACCGGTTTCTTCAGCTACTTACAGCAGTCTGAAGGTAACCCCAACCACACTCGCCTACTAATCAGCTTCAACAATGGAAATAGATTAGCCTATGTTTGTCAGAGAATGCTGGGCAGAGTTAACCTTACCCAGAGCGTGGGTAAATACATTAAGGAGAAAGGTTTGGGTCCAGATGCTCTAAATATGGATTTTGAGAGCTTTAAGGAACAGACCCATACCAGAAAAGGGCGTGTCAAATATATCTTAATGAATCAGAAGATAATTGCCGGAATTGGCAACATTTATTCTGACGAAATCCTGTTTCAAACAGGAATACATCCCCGGACCATGTTCAACAAATTGGATGAAAACACCGTGGAAAAGCTGTTCGATAATACAAAGGAAGTGTTGAGAGCAGTAATCGATCAAAAGACCCGACTGGACAAATTGCCCACCACATACCTAATACCCCATCGGTATAGAGGTGGAGTTTGTCCCCGGTGCGGTAATTATTTAAAAACCCTCGATTTTTCAGGCAGAACTTCATATTACTGCCCTCAAGAGCAAAAAGAGGTGTAAGTATTTATAAAGCTCAACTAAGCTTAACGGGTATTATAACCGACTTTATGCCCCAGAAAATTGTTCAAAATGGCCAACAACAATATATTAAATATAAAAATAACTTACCTAGATAAACCTTTTGTCACCCTCCACCCATTTTTCAATTACCAGTAGAAAGCAACCAATATCACACCCTAATATAATGGAGATATATTAAGGATAGTTACCAAACAACTTCTATACACCAAAAATAAGACAACTAAATCGTTGATACCACCTAAAAATTTATATAAGATTAATGAAAAGAATACATTTGAAGTCATTGGTGTTGGGAGGTGAATAAAAATGGAATTACCGCTTGCTCCAGTAGAGAGAATTATTAGGGATGCAGGTGCACAACGTGTTAGCGAAGCTGCCAAAAAAGCACTTGCAGATGCTATTGAAGACCATACTATCAAATTGTCGAAAAAAGCAGTCGATATTGCCAATCATTCTGGAAGAAAGACTGTGAAAGCAGAAGATATTAAAATGGCGACCAGGAAATAGTTTCAAACATTTCCTTTTATTTTTATTTTTGTTTTATGGATAGTAAAGTAGAGATCTCCCCTCCTTTTCCTTTGCTGAATAGGTGCTTTGTTTGCTGGAGCTCTATGTCTCTCTTCTATACATCTGAACTACAAGGGTCCCCACAATTTTCAGGCTGATAAAAATGCTGGACCCTTTGCTGATCGTTGGAATTATTATTTTCACCGGTTTTGTGTTGGGGGAGGTTGCCACCAAGATAAAACTTCCCAAGGTCACCGGATACATTCTGGCTGGAGTAATATTGAATCCCAGCGTGTGCGGATTTATTCCTGCGACCTTTGTGAACACCACCAGTTTTGTAACCAATATTGCACTGGCGTTCATCACTTTCTCTGTTGGAGGCACATTACTGTACTCCAGGATCAAGCGGTTGGGAAGAGAAATAGTTTCTATCGGTCTCTTCGAGTCCGAAATAGTATTTGTAATCCTCTTCATTGGACTTCTTGTTGTCACCCCCTTCGTTGTGGAGGCGCCTGGAGGGGCGCTATTTACTTTCTTCGTTCCTCTTTCCCTCCTTCTTGCATCATTGGGGACGCCCACAGACCCTTCAGCTACTCTGGCAGTCAAACACGAGTATAAAGCCGAGGGAGATGTCTCGAACACTATCATGGGAATAACCGCTTTTGATGACGCTTTAGGAATAATTAATTACAGCATTGCAGCATCCATTGCCAGTTTCCTTATCCTGTCCCAGTCCTTGACCATATACTCATCTTTTCTGCACCCTCTACTCACTATCTTGGGAGCAATGGTGCTGGGGGCTTTATTCGGGTTCCTGTTCAACATAATTTCCACCTTCATTAAAAGAGAAACTGAAGGAACTTACATTGTCGTGATCCTCAGCCTCCTGCTGTCGTGCTTCAGTATAGCTGCCTTTCTGGAGCTGGACAGACTGATCTCTACCATGACCATGGGTGTGGTGGTGGTAAACTTCAATCCTATGAGAGAGAAAATATTCAAGATCATGGAGCGCTACACCGAAGAATTGATCTTTGTGTTCTTTTTTACGTTGAGCGGGATGTATCTCGACTTTGGAGTTCTTTCCAGCTCATTCCTGCTTATCATTTCCTTCGTGGCCTTCAGGGCTCTTGGAAAGTTCCTGGGAACTGCAACGGGTGCCCATATCTCCAGGTCCCCCTCAAATGTAAAGAAGTATGTTGCAGGAGGACTTATACCGCAGGGAGGGGTGGTTATAGGTCTGGCATTGCTTCTAAAACAAAAATACGCTTTTGATGACATCTCCAATATAGTTATCACCGTAATAATAGGTGCCACCATAGTTCACGAGTTTATTGGGCCACTGTTAGCCAAAATAGCTCTAACCAGAGCAGGAGAGATAAAAAGTTAGAGCGGCCATTTGCCAAAAAAAATTGAGTAATTCTCAACAATTATGCCTTAAAACAATTATCAGTACCCGCATGATGATATAAAAGTTAATTATTTATGTCTATTAAATTTAACCAAAAAGTATGTATAGTTTAAAGTTTGGTCAGAAAACAGATTATGACAAAGCAAGAGGTTTTTAGGTAAAGGAGCAGGTGTATTATCATGGAAAATAAAAATGAGATCCAGGACGAAGGAGAGAAATTAGATCAGATGTACTTGGTTCCTCACACCCATTACGATGCCATGTGGGTTTTTACCAAAGAGGACTACTTCTATATCAACATTGATCTCATCCTCAAGAAGGTGGTTGAGCTTCTGGAAAGATATGATGATTATAAATTCACTATTGAGCAAACCTTTCTACTTGAGGAGGTTGAGTTGAGGTATCCAGATCTTTTCTCCAAGATCAAGGAATACATCAGACAGGGCCGTCTGGAAATCGCTGACGGAGAATATCTGATGGCTGACACCATGGTTCCCCAGGAGGAAACGCTGGTTAGAGAGATACTGGTGGGAAAAAAGTACATAAAAGAGAAGTTCGGTGTAGACGTCCCTGTTATGTGGCAGGCAGACAGCTTCGGCTTGAACGCCCAGCTCCCCCAGATATACCGGAAATCAGGATACAAGTGGCTGGCGTTCAGGAGAGGGTGCCCGGAAAATAAACCATGTGAGTTCCTATGGGAGGGTCTCGATGGCACCCGGATATTGTCCCACTGGATGCCTCTCGGTTATAGAGCCGGACTGGATCTGGATAAGCTGGATGAGAGCTATCGAGAGTTAAAGAGACTGTCATTAACCAACAAGATCTTGATGCCTTCGGGTAGTGGAGTTACCCTCCCCCAGCCGCAGACTTCACAAAAAGTCAAGGAATGGAAGGAAAACTATGCCGTCAATATTAAAATCGCCACTCCATCTGAATTTTTCAAAGAACTTGAAGGAAAAATAAAGAACGCTCCCGTACGCAAGGGAGAAATGTTTTCTGGCAAGTATTCAGAGGTTTTCCCTGACTGCTCTTCCAGCAGGATCTGGATCAAGAAAAATTTGAGGAGATATGAGAACTGGCTCCTTTACTTTGAAAGGTTCATGGCTCTCCATAAATCCCTGAATAACTCCTGGCCGTACATAGAAGAGCTCCAGGATTTCTGGACCAAGGTCTTGTTTCTGGGATTCCATGATGTGGTGCCGGGAACGGGTATGGACAGTGCCTACGATGATGTGAGGGAGTACATAGGTTTTCTGAAGACCAAACTTTCGTATCTTTCACCAAAGGTCCTCAGCGATACTGTTGAGGCTGATTCCAAGGAGGCTGAAGATACCATATATGGTGACGTGGTGGTTTTCAACCCGCTGTCCTGGGAAGCTTCCAATTGGGTAGAAGTTGATTTGAATTTCCTGGAAGGCGATATAAAGAAGATCGGTGGGTTGAAGAGCGATGACGAAGAAATTGACATAGAAATTATCCGTTTCACCAGATACGAGGACGGCTCCCTCAAATATGCCCGGGTAGGTTTCATACCTACCGTGCCGCCCATGGGATACAAAGTATATAAAGTGATGGAAAACAAGCCCAGAAAGAAGGGTAAAAATTCCATCAAGATACGGGGGAACACTATAGAGACCGACCACCTCAAGGTAAGGTTTTACCCCGACACCGGTCTGGTAGACGTGTTTAAGGACGGAGAGAAGATTTGCATGGCAAATGACCTGGTCCTCGATGAAGAGATAGGGGATCTTTACTACCATAAGAAGACCCTGGGATACCCTCTCAAGACGGAGAGCGGAGAGGGAGTGAAGTACGGCTCCTTCAGAATGAAGAATTTCTGGATAGATAAATCACCAGTAAGAAGAGTGATCAATATTGAAACCGACTATTTCTCTCTCAGGTGGCCTTACAGGCTGCTGGAAGCTCAAAGACCACTGATCTGGAGGCATAACTTCCTTAGAGTTAAGAAGAAGATAATCATTTACAATAATCTGCCTCGAATAGATTTTGTTACTGTAGTTAGAGATGAGCACCCCAGAATCCGGTTGAGGGTTAAATTCTCCACGGACATGAATCTTCCAGAATATCAATGTGAGACCCAGTTTGGAACGGTGAACAGGCCCACCAACCAGTATTATTTTAACCCCGAAGGATGGAAGGAGACACCTTCCGGAGTCTTTCCCTCTGTAAGGTGGATAGATTACAGTGACGGAAACAAAGGAGTGACTGTTATCAATAGAGGAAACCCAGAGAACGAAGTAAGAGATGGAGAAGTCTATATCACATTGCTGAGGGCTGTGGGTATGCTTTCCTCAGATGGAAGTGCGGGACCAGCAATACCCGTTCCCGACGCTCGAGAGCTGAAAACCTATTCCTTCAGATATTCTGTCTATCCCCACAAAGGAGACTGGAAGAAAGCCAAATCGTACCAGCAGGGTTACGAGTTTAACTACGAACTGATTGCCAAACAGATCCCCAGGAACAAGAAATTTAGAATCAAAAGGTCCTTTGTCTCCATTGAACCGGATAACGTAGTAATGACCGCCTTGAAACCAGCAGAAGATAGAAAAGGCATAGTCTTAAGATTTTACGAGGCTTCAGGAGAAGACACAGAGACCACCATTAATTTCTTCACCAATCCCCAGAAAGTGATGAAGACCAACCTCATCGAGGAGGAGCTGGATGAAATACCCTGTGAAGACGGCATGGTCAAGATGAGGGTTAAACCATTCGAGATCGTGACCCTCAAATTCGTTATGGAGTAAACCTTTTTCATTATTTTCTCATTTTTTACTGTAGTATAAACTATAGATTTTGAAATAAGGAATTATTTCCCTCTCACCCATTATAGTATCTGATTTCATGTTGTTTTCCCTCCTTTTCCTTCTAGTTCTTCGATCAGGTTCAGGTATTCGTTGGTGAGTGATACGCTGAGTCCTGTTGCGAAGGCGATTTCTTCTGGGGAGTGTTCTCCTTGGAGTGTTTTCACTCGGTGATAGTCTCTGAGGTATCTGTCTACAGCTTCACCTGAATGGTTTGTACGTCTCTTGATCTCTGGTTGAGTGTAATGCTGCAACATGTATCTGACTATCTCCTTCTTATGGGTGACACCCTTACCCAGGTCATGAATCTTACCTCTATCAGGTATCTGGATGTCCTTCTCTTCCTCTAACTCCTTAATGTATTTACCTATGGTAGCAGGAGAGTATCCCATCAAGAGGCTCCCATCAACATGGTTCAGAACTGCACCCTGCTCAACCGCCTCACTATGAAGTCGTTCTGTCACCAACTTACGCAACTCACGAGCACTCACCCCATCTCTCCTGCGCTCAATATCCTCCTTAGAGATTAGGGTAAGCACGATTGGTTTAGTTCTCGTCTCCTTCATAGACAAGCCATAGCTTTTACCCTGATCAACTTCTACACCATCCCAAACGATCTGCCCCTTCCCGACCTCAGGGAGAGGACGCCGGTATTGCTCCACAACCTCCAGGATATCTTCTACGATGAAGCGAGTGATCTCCTTACCACCAAGGAACCGGTAGCGGTCACGGAAACGATTGCAGAGAACCGTCACCAAATCCCTATCAAGCTGGGGATTGTAGACACAGGACCTCCAATCCTTATCCTTCTTCATATCGCACCCCCTTTTTTTGTGTCCTGGGCTTGAGCTTGAGCATGGGTGAGGATCTCTTCAAGCCTCTGGCAATCCTGACCTGAGAACTCAGTGTATAATGCCTGATACTCCTGAATCAATCGCTCGGACAGGCGAGTGACCTGCCTAATCTTATACAGGTCCTCACCCCTCAGAGTTAGATATGCTACCCTGGAGAAGTCCCGGATATAACGGTCAATACTGCCAGCACTATGATTTGTTCTGCGCTCAATCTCCGAGTACTCATAACCCCTAAGGTATTCCTCCACAATCATTGCTTTATGGGAAACACCCTTACCAATATCCTTCATTTGCCCTCTTGTTGGTACCAGTATTCCCTGATCCCTGAGCTCCCTAACATCATTCCTGATGGTACGCACAGTACTACAAAGAAGAAGAGCCAAATCCTCCTGAGTCAACAAAACACCCTGATCCTTAGCCTCAACCGTTAACCGCATAACCTTACACTGCCTTAAAGCCCGAATACCCTGCTCCCTCAAGACCACCAAATCGTCTGGATGATAGAGCGTTAGTGTCACACGAGACTTCTCCAACTCATCCATCTGCCTCCCCGAAGGTTCATCACTAACCACTCCCCAGTAAGGTATTTGGCCAGTACCTAGGGCTGGATCGCTCTCATCTATGAATTGCTGTATCCGCTTCATCAAAGCTTCAGCCAAAATCTCAGAGAAATCGAACCTATTCTTCAAATCCCACTCCAACTGATGTAAAGCATCCTTCTGCTCAAGTTTCTCGATAAATGTATCGTGCATATCCTCACCTAAAACAGTAAAATTCTCATGGTTCTTAAAGGTGAGGGAAACTGTGCCTATTGTTAAAAACTAATTTTGACAGAAGTGCCGGCTAATTTAAACAAATTTATAGCCCACCTCACAAATTCTCTATCATGTCGTCCATGCAGACAATACTTTCCATAGCTGGTTTTGATACTTCATGTGGAGCAGGGATATGTGCGGATTTAAAGACCGCCAGATCCTTATCCTTTTACGCCTGCACCGCCATTACGGCCATTACCTATCAGAACACATGCGGGATACTTGATGTCGAGCCCATGGGCAAGGAATCGCTCCAGAAGCAGTTGAAGGCTGTTCTGGATGACGTCTCCATTGATGTAGTCAAAATAGGTATGATTCCGGATGAGGATACGGCAGAGGTTGTATCTCAGACGATTAAAAAGCTCAAGGTGCCCATGGTGCTGGACCCGGTCATCAAGTCAACCACCGGGTTTTCAGTAGGTTCTGTAAAGGCTTACAGACAGGTCATGGGCGAGTGCACCGTTGTCACTCCCAATGTTTACGAGGCAGAGAAGCTGATGGGCACCACAATCAATGACGTCAAATCTGCCAAAAGAGCAGCCAAACAGCTCTCAGATGAATTTTCCGTAGCTATAACGGGGGTCAACGGTAAAGATATCGTTTTTGACGCCAGTAGCCAGAATCTGCACGTCATAGGTAAAGAGTTGAGAGTGGGAAAAGTCCACGGCACAGGATGTGTCTACAGCACATCTCTTGCATGCTACCTGGCAAGTGATATTGACTTATTTAATGCATGTAAAAAGTCCAGAAGGCTTACCATCAGTGCTGCGAGAAGAGCAATCAACATAGGAGACTGCCTGCCCGTAGCAAACCCCTAAAAAAGCAAAAAAGTTAGAAGAAGAATCGATTTATCAAACGTTTACAAGGACTCACTTCTTGCCCTTAGTGTTCTCGTTCTTCGTGTTCTTGTTGTGCTTTGTTTCTTTGGCGTCTAATGCTTTGTATATTATCCCGGCAATAGTTTCTGGATCAAAATAACCTGAGTTGAGTATGATGTGGTAGATACTCCAATCCCTAACGTCAATCCCATAAAATTTTGAATATCTTCTCTCTTCATCCTTTTCTCTGTTTATGGTTTCTTCTCTTGCCAGGTAGGTATCTTTGTTCTCTCTTTTGGCAATCCTGGCGACTCTTGATTCCCTGTCTGCAAAGAGGAATACTTTGAATGAGTCTTTAACCATCCAGCCGGAGAGTCTCCCCTCTATCACGGCATTCTCTGCTTTCTCTGCCCTGTCTTTCTGCAGTCTGTCGATGTAGAGGTCGATCTCAGAGTCCTGTTCGGCGATCCTCCCGAATTCCTCCAGAGTATGTCTTCTTTTTCGAGCAAGCTCCCTAAATATCTCGCCAGCGGATATGAGAGAATAGTCCAGTTTAGATGCGATTACTTTTGCCACCGTGGATGTACCACTTCCCGGCAAACCTGAAATTGTGATCCTCATGTTATCCTGTTCTGTTGTATTTATCTTTTTATTATTCTATTTATTTTATTAGCTTTATCCCAGTTTGAGCACTTTCTTTTCCACCTGACTTATGAGGATGGAACACAGGATATACCAGAAGATCCACCAGGGGAAAGGCAGAAAGGATATAATGGGGTCACTTACGTGGATTGATGAAGCGTGAAACGGCACGTTGAGGGATATTACGTTGTCGTTGGTCTTCATCCACAGCCACATAATAATAGGAATAGTTACGATTCCGGAGTAGAACATGGGCTTGAACTGCATCCCCATCATCTCGCCCTGAAGCTTCTGGACCTCTTCCTTCTTGGGCTCCAGTTTTTTGAGTTTTGCCTGATCGTTCTTCTTGGTAGCGTCCATGTACTCTTTTTGAAAGTCCATGACCTTCTTCTGGACTTCTTTAAACCTCTGGAAGTCGATGGCGTAGCGCTGTATTACTGTGGTGTAGGTTGCGGTGAATATGGCCAATACAAAAAGGACTACGTGGATGGGTAATACCTGAAAGAGGGGGTTGAGTATAGGGGAGATAGCTTCAGCCAACCCTTCCCTAAAGTCCTGGCTGATGACTATCCCGATCAAGAACACAATACCCAGACTGAGGAAGAATCTCTGGACTACGTTCTTCACCGCATTTTTCATTTACTCTTCACCCAGGAACTTTCTAAGCATGGGATGCATTTCTGTCATCTGCTCTTTAGCAAGATCCTGATAGAATCTGTAAGCAATACTGACTGCCAGCAACAGTCCTGTTCCACCGACCTGCCCTATAGTACCCATCATATTGGCTGCCAGGGCAAGTAAAGCGAGGGTGATACCGCCCAGTACAGTTAGTCTGGGAATATACCTCTGAAGAACTCTCTCCAGTACAGCCCGATTTTTCCTGAACCCGGGGACCTGCATTCCTGAACCCATTAATTGATTAGCTACGCTTTTGGCATCCATTCCAGCGGTCTGGACCCAGAATATGGCGAACACAACACAACCAACAATTAAAACGGTAGCATCAGTGAACACGTGACCCAGGATCATCCAGTTGGGCAGATCTGCATAATAAGGGCTCTGTTTAACCAATGACGGTATCCAATCCTGAGGCCCTGATATAGGAGAGAGCATGTACATCAGGCCGCTGACCGGCTGTAACTGCCCTCCTATCTGGGCATACTCTCCAAAGATAGTTATGCCCCTCTGGTAAAGGACCATCCCCATCACAGTTATGTTTGCCTGTAAAGCCCTGACAAATATCATGGGCAGGACGCTGGCGTAGATCAGCTTTATGGGGAACCTACCTCTTGCACCTCTCACCATGGAATGAGCCAAGGGAATCTCAACCCTGGTGCCTTCCGCAAACACAACCATTAAAATGATGATTACTGTTGTTATTAAAGCAAGGATTCCTCCCTGTATAAGCATGAATCCGAATCCGCTGGCAGAGAGAAGCTGATTTGCCTGCATATTCTGGGAAATCCACACCCAGGTGGGGATGATGCCCGGTATATTCATGGGGGCTTGTTGCCCCTCCACAGATACCCAGTTGAAAAGACCGGATATAAGGGCCTGGGATATACTGGCCATAATGAACAGACTGACACCGCTGCCGATACCCCATTTGGAAACGACTTCATCCATATAGACTATGAGCATACCGCCAATGAACAACTGAAAGAATATAATGAAAGATATGACTCCGGGTGAAACACCCAATATAGATGCGATCTCCAGATTGGGCTTAAGAAAACCGCCCAGGATCTGGGGTAAAGCCGTCAATATGATCATGACGATAACCAATAATCTCTGAAAGTTCTGATAGGCTGCCCTGTCACTGGGGTCATTCAAATTGAGCTTGATAATTCCAGCACCCACCAGCAGCTGGAGTATAATAGAGGCCGTAACGATAGGCCCTATACCAAGGGCAAGTATGGATCCACTGGCTCCTGCCAGGAAAGCACGGTATTGGGCAAGAATGTCTATTGACTCTGGAGAGAGGCCGAATACAGTTACGTTAGAAAGAGCGAAATAAAGAAGCAATACTGCAACGGTCCACGAGAGCTTTTGTTTGAATGATAGGTGTCCAGTGGGTCTGGCGACACTGGGTATCCTCTCTACATATGGTTGTAGTGACCTGATTGCTTCATTGATCATTGTTACACCGCTTAAGTGGTCAGCTGGATAACTGTCCTCCAGCCTCTTCGATCTTTCCTATGGCTTTTTCAGTGGCGTTCTCAACCTTAACATTAATCGGTTTGGAGAGTCTGCCCTTACCCAACAGCTTCTCATAACCCAGTTCTGTAAGGTCTATGGAAAAAGTGCCACCTTCCTGGCTGACAAAGTCAGAGTCCTGAAGCTTTTCTACTAAAAGCTCAATGTCTCCAATATTTATCTCGGGTTGTGAGGATAGACGAGCGTAAACTTCATTATCGATCTTTCCCTCTTCTCTCAGGGCTCTGAGGGTCGTCTTCAATTCCCTAAGGCGTCTGTACCTTGATTTGACTTCTTCAGGTCTGGTGAATCCGTATTTTCCAATCTGCTTCCCGGATTTTATGGTGCTGATGTACTTGTGTTTGAGCCAGCCTGCATTGCCGCTGCCTCCTCTGTGTCCCCTTCCTCTTCTCTTCTTGCGGAATCCTCCTCCGCAGGAGCTGCTTCCTCTGTATTTCTTTACACTTTTCTTGGGCATTGAGTTCACCTCATCTTATACAGCAAATTATTGATCTCGTCTCCTTGATAACCCAATTCTCCTTTCCTGAAGTGCCACTTAATATTCTTCAGCCCACCTCGAGGGGGATGGAGCCTGAGAACCGGCTTTAATTCTAAATCGTCTAAGGAGGCTTTACCCTCCACAATTGCCTGAGATAACTCTTTAAACGAACTAAATCCACTATTTTCTTTCAAAACATCGTCTGTAAGAGGTCTATTCCCGGTCATTCTCCCTCTTTTTTGGAGTAATGTTGCCAGAACTTCAGGATCTATTTCTCCGAACGCCACGTAATCCTTAACTACCTGAAGCATGCCCCTATAAGAGGGTGTGTCGGGAACAAGTACGCAATGATTTATCTTGTGAAGCTTTAAAAATGATAAAGTATCCTTTATCTTTCTGTCCACATTCACTTCTCCTCTCAACCTTACTGCTGCAAACATAATTTCACCTCTTATCCTACGTACTGCCTAATGAAACGCTATTACTATTACTTATTTACCTCTTGATGTATACGGTCTTCTTCAGAGCATCATACATTGCCTTGGCGAAGTTGGTGGTAGATCTGGTACTGCCTGTAGAGAAGGTCCATACGTCCTTCACACCGGCGAGCTCGAGCACCTTTTTGCCTACGTCACCGGATACCAGACCCAGACCTTTTGGTCCGGGGACCATTGTTATCCTGATGCTTCCTGCAGAGCCGGTTACTTTATAGGGGATGGAGTGTCCTTCTCCACATCCACATTCCCAGGAGCCACAGCCTCTTTGAACCTTGAAGATGTTCAATTTTGCTGCACTTATCGCCTTGTGGATGGATGGAGCCACCTGAGATGCTTTTCCTATTCCCACGCCTATATAACCATTTCTGTTCCCTACTGCTGCTGTGACCCTGAATTTCGTTCTTCTACCGCTGTCCGTCATCCTCTGCACCAGAGAGATCTCTAGAACCTCATCTTCGAGGTTGGGAAGTAATGCATCTATTATTTCCGGCTCTTTGATCGGTAAGGAGCTGGCCACAACATCGTCAATGCTGGTGATCTGCTCCTCAGCGACCATTTTTCCCAGTTTTGTTTTTGGTACCCATTCCTGAACCATTCAATCACCTTGACTGCTCAATTTTGTTCTTAATCTCTTCAAAATGATCCGGTAATTCTGAAGGTTTCAATCCCTTTTTCTCATAATGGGAGAACTTTTCGGAAGCCTGATTATAATACTCAGCGATGTGGTCTCCCTTGATTCTTGAATCATCGGGGAATACCTCAGGATCGTGAGAAACGTTTACTCCGCCGTCTATTGCTCCCTTCAAAGCAGCGAACACCTTGCAGCCTTTGACCGGGGTGGCCAGCCCAATATCCAGGACTGCTTCTTCCACTCCCTCTTTTTCTGCCTTAATTCCTGCGAGGTAGCCTGTGAGGTAAGCTGACGGAGTGTTCGCTGTATGGCCCTTCCACCCGTATTTCTGAAGCATGGTGGAGTCTGCCGTTACCATTACCCTGTCACCCTTGTCTTCGTACTTCGCCAGTTGAGCAATAACTCTCTTATTAGAGACCCTGATTATCAATCTCGGCTTCCTGGAAAGCAGGAGCTTGGTTCTTTTCTTGTAATTAGTTTTTCCTTCCCTTCTTCTCCTGTATTTAACTCTATAACGTGGACCTGTTGCCATATTATCACCTTAAATTAAGTCTCCTTACTGCGGACCAGTTCTCTGGCTTCAAGATAGGAGTTGAGATGGGCTACGTTCCTGAACTCTCCACCTTTCGCCTTCCTGTAGAGCGTCCTGTAGGTGCTTCTGTCTATAAATTCATAATCCCTGAGGTATCTTAACCGCCTTCTTAAAGCTCTAATCCTGATGACCCACAATCTTTTGGAGGACATTCTTGCTCCTTTTCTGCCTTTTCTGGAGCCATCTCCCTTTCTTCTGCCCTTGGATTTCTGTTCGTGTATCCTTTTGGTCCTGGTTCGGGTCTGGCCCTTGGTTGGTTTCTTCTTTATCGATTCACCGATCAGCTCTCTAATGTCTTCCTTTGTGGCTGCTGCTGCAACATCTTCTGCCGCTTCAGGGTCCACCCAAACTCTGTCTTCTCCACACTTTAATATTTGAGCTGCGATCTTCTTCTGTAATCGTAATTTCATCACTATCACCCTTCACCTACTGGAACTGGATTGAGTATCTTCAGGCCCTTCTCCTTTGCCTTTTCCTCGATCTCCAGCCTTTTCCTTACTCCAACATTCGAAGCTATCCTGACCGCCTGCTCAGCAGAGTTTACAGATTCGAGTTCGGTGGGATTATGGATCAGTATTTCCCAATAGCCGCTGGGATGCAAACCCCTTATTTTCCTGGGGGTACCGTATCCAGACACCACGATCTTCTTTCCACCCACTCTTTCTCTGAACTTGTTGTGTCTCCCTCTGGGTTTCCTCCAGCTTTTGCCCCTTAACTTCAATTTCTTGTGGGCTTCTGTTCTTCTAAAATCGGGTTTTCTTGCTTTTTGCCTTCTTCTATGATTCAATAAGCGTGAAACTTCAGTCATTTAATTCACCCCTCAACAACATAAATGCCGTCCTGAAAGATCCTGGAATCGATATTACTTACCTTTGTGATTTGCTCCAGATTCGCAGCCGTCTGACCACACTCTTCTTTGTCAATTCCGGAGACAGTTATCTCCCCACCTTTAACTTGAACGTCTGATCTGCCAACAATTTTGGCCCTTCTGGGATATTTCTCACCCAGAAAATTCTCAATAATTACTTCGTTACCCTGTACTTTAACTTTAATGGGAAAGTGAGAATAAATAACCTTTAATTTATATTCAAAACCTTCAATTGTGCCCTGTATAAGGTTTCTAATATGAGCTGCATAAGTCCTGACCATGGGCTTTAACTTCCTGTTAGAAGCAAATATTCTTACCTGATCATCCTGTTTCTCTATGTTCATCCCCCTGTATCTCAGCTCCTTGGAGTTCTCTCCCTTGGGACCTTTTACTGTTACCTTAAACCCGTAAATGTTGTCGCCCTCAACATTTATTTCCACGTCCTCGGGGATCTCTACGTATCTTTCAGTCTTTTCAGCCATCCTAAACACCTCAGTAAATGTATGCAAGCAGAACTCCGCTCAAACCTTTCTCTACAGCCTCATTCTGAGACATAACTCCATCAACCGTGGAAAGAACCAGAATACCAAAGTCTCTGGCTGGAAGATATCTTTTCTCGAACTTCTCAAAATCTATCTTTTTGGCTGAGAATCTGGGCCTTACTGCACCGCAATCATTAATTCTCCCGGACAGCTCTATCCGATATTTTGATCCTCTCTTATCGTCCACATACTCAAAACCTTTGATGTAACCGTAATCCTTGAGAACTCTCAATACATTTCCGATCAATTTTGAGGCTTTAATCTTGCAGTCCCTATATCCACTTCTTTCGGAGTTCTTTAAAGTGATTAATGCATTGGAGAGATTATCGCTGACCATAATATCACCAGTTCTTTCTAAATCCTATTTCGTGGGCAGTCTCCCTAAAGCACTGTCTGCACATGTAAATGCCGTATCGCCTTATAAGACCAGCTCTTCTACCACATCTTCTGCATTCATTTGCTGCTCTTCCAAATTTCTTGGCCATATTACTCAACCTCCACGCCGAGTTCCTTCAAATAATTCATGGTCTCTTCTCTGGTCACCTTATGGTTGGTGCCCAATTTGGTCCTCTCTACTCTTCTTCTTGAAACGCGGTATCCTCTTTTCTTTAATAGAACAATTACATCCATACCATACATGCCCACATCGGGGTCGTAACTGACTCCCGGGAGATCGATATGCTCTTCCACACCGAACGCAAACTCGCCACTGCCTACCTGCTTTTTGCTCAATATGTGCTCTCTTACTGTTAAAGCCCTCTTCAGGAAATCAAGTGCTTTCTCACCGCGGAGAGTTACTTTGGCCCCAATGGCCTCACCTTTCCTTATCCCAAAATTCTTGACGGTCTTTTTGGCATATGTGACTGTTGGGGCCTGGCCAGTAAGCTCTTCAAGCACGTTCTTGGCTTTCTTGTGTGCTTCTCCACTTTCTCCTACGCAAATGTTTACCACCACTTTATCCAGTAAGACGTCTTCCATGGGGTTTTGGTGTACTGCTTGCATAGTTTCACACTCCCAGATCTACCACAGCTTTATCTTTACCGATAACAAACACGTAATCCTCAATGGTAGTATATTCTTTATCCTCGCCTTCCACAGTAACCAGGTTTGAGGAAGGGCCCTTCATAACCCTGTATTGCTTCAGTTTACCCATTTCACCGGCATGACTTCCACCGGTAATCATGACCATGGCACCCTCTTCGAACTTCAGGTGATCCTTTATCTTTTTATCGGGGACCTCTACAAGGATGCTGTCCTTCACATTGTAACCGGATGCAATGAGGTTTGAACCATCGAACAAATTGAGCTGCTCTTTGCCCCTTCTGACCATAGTCTTTCCGGTTATCTTGTAAACCTTAAGTTTTTCATCTTCAATCTCTTTGGGAACGTATCTTCCCTGCTCATCGAAAAGAATTCTGTAGCTCTTTTCCATACTGGGTATGCTTACCACGTCAAAGAGGCCCAGCGGGAAGCGGTGATCCTTTCGAGGAACTCCATCGACCAGTATTTTACCTGATGTTATCGCTTTCTTGGCTTCTCTTCCGGTGTCGGCAATGCCCAGCAGGTCCCTGAAGACTACGACAAGAGGTACCGATCTCTTATCATGAGGCCCAGGTGACGGAAAAGTTACCCATTTCCTGTCCTTTCGAGGAACCTTGATGGTTTTGGGGGCTGAAAGTCTTTTCTGGTGCATATTTTCACCTCTCTAAGATCCTCTTTCTATTATTATCCATTTTGAAATCGGTTATCATTACATTTGACGGTTTTACTGGCTGCTGTATCTCCGAGCCGTCGGTCTTCTTTATGGTGGCTCCTTCTACCTTGATCAAGAGGTTCTTCATGTTCACTTCACTGACCTTGCCTTCGTGGCCGGAGAACACGCCTCTCAATATCTTTACCTTGTCTCCTTTCTTCACCCTGACACTCCTCTTTCCATATTTCTTCTTCAGATCGGATGAAAGGGGAGCTTTGAGGAGCCGGTGCTTATCGTGTAATTTCGAATCCTTATACAACCATTTTCTTTGCTTTTTTGGTGAACTTGATCTGGGAATCATCTTAAACACCTCACACTATTGAAGAGGCGATCGAGCCTATTTTTCCGAATCTTTCCGCTGCCTCTTTGGCCACTACGCCTCTAATTTCTGTTCCTTTGGGATTACCTTTTTCGTCGGTGATCACGGCAGCATTATCCTCGAACTTCACTCTGGTTCCGTCCGGCCTTCTGAACTCTCTTCTCTGCCTCACAATAACTGCATATCTTATCTGCTTCCTGACATCGGGGGTACCCTTCTTCACGGAGACCACTACCAGGTCCCCCAGACCTGCCTCAGGATACCTTCTCTTTACGCCTTTGAACCCTTTAACCGTGATCACTTCCAGCTGTCTGGCTCCAGTGTTATCCGTGCAATTCAACCTGGCGCCTTTGGGTAAACACTTGGGAATTTCAGCCTTTATCGCCCTCATGATCTATCCTCTCCACAATTACGAAACACTTTGACTTGCTGACGGGTCTGCATTCAGCAATGGTAACCGCATCGCCCGGTTGAGCATTGATACAGGTTGGATTATGAGTATGAATTTTACTCTTCTTGCTCAGGTACCTTTCGTATTTGGGTACTCTCCTGAGCATCTCTTTTTCAACTACAGCAGATTTCTGGTAAGATTTGATTACCTTCCCTCTGAAAGTCTGTCCTCTGACAGGTAAATTACCATGAAATGGACATTCATCATCTTCGCATTCCCCTTCAGGAGGTTTAACTTCTAATCCTATATCGCGCAAACTGATCACCTCTTCATTTTACTGAGAAGCATGATTCCTCTTTTAATCCTATCTTCAGGCCTGAAACAAATGTAATCACCCTTAACACTCATATTTTTACCCATGAATTCTATGTGGAAGATTCGATTTCTCTTTGCCACTGTTTTTAAGCTTTTTTCCGTGTGGAGAGTGAAGGTGTTCAAGGTCTCATCCACAACCTCCCCTTCGAGCCCGACTTCGGCTCTGTTGGGGCTGCTGCCGACAAGTACTTCCTTCCCAATCCATTCGTGGGCAACTACGTGTTCGGGTTTACCTTTATCCTTATCTGACATCTTGATCATTTACTCATTCTTCATTCAAAGCCGTTTTAATCCTGGCTATATTCCTTCTTATTTCCTTTATTCTGCCCGGATTCTCTATAGCTCCACCAGATCTCACCAGGGTTCTCAGCCTCAAAAGCTCATTCTCGAACTCTTCCAGCTTTTCCTGTTTTTCTTCATCGCTCATATCCCTTATCTCATCAATCTTCATATACCATCACCGAACTACGATTCTGATCGAGCTTCAGCCTTTTCAGTTTTTTCTTCCTCTTCTTCTCCTCCAGCTTCTCCTTTTGCTTCTTCCTTAGGCTCTACTGCTTCCGTTCCTGGTTCTGGTTCCGCTTCAGCTTCCTTTTCCACCGATCCTGCTGATCCTTCTTGTGATGCTGCTTGTGGCTCTTCTACTTTTACCTCTGCCTCTGTTTCTGTTTCTCCCTGTGCCTCTGCTGAAGCTTCTGTTTCTTCTGCTGCTGGTTCAACTCTTTGAGTGAGATTGAATTCGTCCGGTAGGGAGACGTCTGCCGGTATGATCCTCACCGAGACGCCGAGCACACCCAATTTTTTTACGGCCACGTCAAAACCTTTGTTCACCATGTTGAATGCTGGATCTCCTGTGTGTACCATTGTGCCTGCAAGGAATTTTTCTGTTCTTGCTCTCTCGCTGGTTAGTTTTCCGCTGATTATGATCTCGCAACCCTTGGCGCCTGCTTCCATTATCCTGTAAAGGAATCTGTAACCGGCTTTCCTGAAGTACCATCCTCTTTCCAGTGCTCTGGCCAGTATTGATGCCATCAATTGAGCGTTGAATTCCGGTTTCTCTATCTCGTCGACACTTACCTGGGGGTTCTCGATATCGAAATTATCTCTGAGCTTCTCTGTAAGGGTTCTGATCCTTCTGCCGCCCTTTCCGATGACAAGTCCAGGTCTTTCTACGAATAATGTTACTTGAGTGCCAAGAGGAGTTCTTATGATGTCCACTCCACCGAAGCCAGCGTTGCGTACTTCGTGGACCATCCATTCCTTTACACGCAGTTTCTTTATCCTGTCTTCCACAAACTTCCTTTCAATTGCCATTATCTCACCATTACCTCGCTTCTGCCACAAACTCCACTGTAGTTAAGGTCTTGAACTTGGGGGTTGCTCTACCGAATGCTCTGGGAGTATATCTCTTCAGGACCCTGCCTTTCTTCGCCTGAGCGTGCACGATCACCATATTTTCCTTGTCCAGTCCCTTGTACTCTGCATTCGAATCAAGGTTCTTCAGCACTTTAAGAACGTGTTTGGCGGCTTTCTGAGGATACCTCCCTGCAGCCCAGTTGGTCTCCAGGTTCTTGTGTCCGACCTTCTTGTCGTACTTCTTCATGGGCACTGCCTTCTTCATCTCCACCACATCTTCCAGATACTCCATTGCTTCCTGGATCCCTTTACCTCTTATTGCTGTGCAGATCTCTATGGCGTGCTTGAAGCTAATGGCCATTTCGTAGCCCATTGCTTTGGCAGCTTTTGTATCGTCCTCGGGTTTGTAAGCATAATCAACACTAGCCATATTTTCACCTACTTGAGGGGCACGTATTTACTGCTCCTGGTTGCTCCCACTCCAGGTCCACTGTGTTTAACGAACGTTCTCGTATGTGCGAACTCTCCCAGTTTGTGTCCGATCATCTGAGGTTTTATCTCTACTCTAGCAAATTCTTTACCGTTATAAATTTGAATTACTTTTCCTACCATCTCGGGCAAAACAACCATGTCTCTGCAGTGCGTTTTCACGGTCTCGTTCTTTCTGAGCTTCTTGAGTACTTTTTCTTCTTCGTGTGAAAGTCCGTTCTTCAACTTTCTCCTTGACTTGGATGGAAAGAGTTTGGAGAGATCATCCAGATTCATCTTTTGGAGCTCTTCAAGCGTATATCCTCTGAACTTGAAGTCCTTAGCTCTTTTAACCTTACTCTTTAAAGCCATATTACTTACCTCCTGTTCTTCTGGCGGCGATACTTCCTACCTTTCTACCCGGAGGTGCGTTCCTGCTGACAGTCTTGGGCTTACCAACATGCTGTCTTTTACCGCCAAAAGGATGGTCTATAGCGTTCATGGCCACACCTCTCACCTTGGGCCATTTGCCTGCTTTGCTCTTCATCTTGTAGAATTTGTTTCCGGCCGTTACAAAGGGTTTCTCGGTCCTTCCTCCACCAGCGACAACACCAATAGTTGCCTTACAGTTGGGATTGAACCATTTCATATGCCCAGAGGGCATTTGAACCAAAGACCTTTTCCTTTCATGAGCGATGACCAGGGCAAATGTACCGCTGGACCTCACAAACTTTCCGCCATCCCCGGGTTGAGACTCAATATTGCACACCACACTACCTTCGGGAATACTCTTCAAATGAGTGGTGTTGCCGGGTTTGGCGGCCACATTGACTCCAGTCTCTACCTCATCACCGATGCCCATCCCTTCAGTGGCCAAAATATAGTCTTTACCTTCAGGATATTCTACCAGTGCTATAGGTGCGTTTCTGGCAGTATCATGTTCAATATCCACTACTTTTGCCTTTACATCCTGTTTGACCTTAAGGTGTTTAAGGTCAGCTTTGAACTTATGAGATGGGGCTCTATAAGTGGGGGTTCCTTTCCCTCTTACCTGACTAATTACGCGTTTACCCATATTATCACCTTAGAATACTCCTAAAGTTGAAAGTATCTCTTCTGCAGAGTAATCCGGGTCGAGCTTGATGAACGCCCTTTTCTCTCCCTTAGGAGTGACGTAGGTATTGACATCGCTTACTTTTACATCAAATTTTTCTTCAATTTCGTGCATTATGTCCGGTTTCTTGGCGTTCAGAGATACTACTGCAGTTAATATATTCTTTTCCAGCTCCGTAGTGCTTTTTTCTGTAACTATAAAGTTCTTGACGATCATAACCAATCCTCCAGATAATTTACAGCAGATTTAGTCCACAGGGTCAGTCTACCCGGGCTGGCTCCAGGGGCCAGGAGATCAACGTTCAAATCCTTTACGTTGACCGCATCTACTCCTGGCAAATTCTTTGATGCTTTTAAGATCCCGTTATCTTCACCAACTACCAGCAAGACACTTTTCTTTCTTATGTATTTTCTTCCTCTTCTCTTCCCTTTACCTGCTCTTACCCTTTTTCTCTTTTTAGCTCTCAAAACGTCAGAAGAAATGCCCAACGTTTCGAACAGATCAAGAACTTCTTTTGATTTGGTAATTGAATGAGCATCGTCAACTACAATTTTGGGCAGATCGCCCTCAAAAAGATGATTTCTGTTGCTTACCAGCTCAGGGATTGCTGTTGCAGAGATTGCAGACTTTAGGGCCTTTCTCTTTTCCTTTTTGTTTATCTTCTCATCCCATTTCTTCTCTACCTTGGGAGGATGAGCCTGTCTGCCCTTCACTGCTTGAGGTACTCTGGCCGCTCTTCTTCCGTCCTTGACTCTGGGAACTCTGGCACTTCCTCTTCCCGGTCCCCAGTTCTCTACCGAATAATCCATAGCTGCCTGTGGACTTACTCCATAAGCCTGTCTTTTATGACTCCACAGTGAATGTACAGCTTTTCTAATAATGTCCGGTCTGTATTCCTCCTCAAATGTGGCAGGAAGCTCGATTTCTTCTACAACATTGCCATCGAGACCCAAAACATTAGCTTTCATGTGATCACCTTCCCTGTTTAGAAGCAGTGCTTACATGAAGGATATTTATACCCTCATATTTGACACTTGGTGGCCTTATAGCATCTCTGATCCTTATCAGCCTTTTCGACGGTCCTGGAACACTTCCAGAAATGGCCACATATTCTCCTCTAACTGCACCATAATTCAAAAATCCACCATTGGGTGTAACTTCTTCACCATTCTCACTTATCTTGATCACTCTCTTGTTGTACTCTGTCCTGTGATGATAACCCATCTGCCCTGCCTGAGGAACCGTCGACCTGATATGATGAGGATGCCAGGGGCCCAGACAACCAACTCTCCGACTTTTGCTGCTTCTGGCGTGCTTTGCATCCAGAGATATAACTCCCCATCTCTTGACAACTCCCTGAAAACCCTTTCCTTTGGTAACAGAAGCTACATCAACCACATTGCCTTCATTAAAGACTTCAGCAATACTCAATTCACTGCCCAGCTTCGAAATAGCGTAATCAAGGACGGATTGTTCATCTCCGCCCACCTTAATTTCCAATAACTCAGGAACTTTTTTAGGGACTCCTGTAATTTTATAGGGTTGAGTGTAAGCAATAACTCTTATTTCTGCAATATCTTCTAAATCTTTTAGCTTATCCACATGGGGTGCTTTTTTGGGGGTTTTGACTCTTTTATCCAGCTGTTTATCCAGCTTATCGCTCCAGACTTCCCCAGCTATTTGTAAACCGTATTGAGTATCTTTATATGCTCTAATCCCAGCTATTTTTACCGGAGGAGATTCTACTATGGTGACAGGTACCACTATTTCCTCACCATATGACGGGGAATTTCTTCTGTCATCTACCATGACTACATGGGTCATTCCCACTTTATAGCCGGCAAAATCAAGTAGCTTTGGCTCTCCATCGTATTCAGGCCAGCTTCTAAATCTGGGAGTAGGGCTGGCCGCCCTTTTTCTCGGCGAATATCCCATTGAGCCTTTCCTTGGATTGTGCGTTTTCGCCATTACCAATCACCTTCTCATTACATTCTCTTATGCTTATGCACGAAATTCAAAACTGAAAGACCCGAAAATATCGCTTCTTCGAGCCTTACAGTTTCGGTACCCTGATGGGGCACCAGATTCCAGCACTTATTTTTTATCTTGATGTTAAGTCTCTCTGCGATCTCAAAGATTCCTTCTTCAGGATTCCCAAATATCAGGGTCAAATCCCTTTCCAGCGTTTCACTGATCTCACTGATATCTGGATTAGGGCAATTCTTTGAGGTTATCACAGCCCCTTCTCTGTTCAGGAGCTCTTCCAGTTTCATTTCGAGTACTTTATACCCCCAGTACTCTTGAGGGACTTCTTCTTCAACAACCAACGGTTTCTTCGAACAGACCCGGACGGTCAAGCGGGCACCCTTTTCCACTTCGTTTTCAAGGAGTGCCAGGGCGTCTGCACCAACATCGACCCATGACTTGCCGTCAGGACCAACTTTTCTGACAACACCCTCCCTCACCTCTCCGACTTTTAAATGTTTTGGCCTGTGGGAAGGGATTTGAAGGGGTGGCAGTATACCCACATATTTCAACCCGGTCCTCAAGGGGAATATCTTTTTCCTCAAATACTGTGGAGCCCTCAGATACTCTAATATCCCTGCCATAAAATCCGATTCGTCCTTTTGGGGATCATGGTATATTATTACCTCATCAACCCTGAAAACGGCAGCAGCTCTGGCGATCAATCCCACTTTATATGTTTTGATCTTGGGGTCATTCTCATTTATCAGGGATGATGACGGAATGGCTATGGAGAGCATGAATGGGATTTAAAACGGTGAGTTAATAAATGGTTTTTGTCCCCGGGATTTGGAGTGAAGACTTACAGGGCAACATTCTTTCTCCCCTTACAAGCACCGTTCACACAGAGAATAGATCAATGCTCCACAGTGGGGGCAGTAGCGGTGAGTATAGCATCTTGTCTTGCACTTAGCGCAAATATTGGGTTTTTGGGTAGTGCTTACATTTAAACATCTGGACCAGCCGTGAAATAACCTCTGGCAGGACGGACAGATCACTGCAGGCTCGTCCTCTTCTATTATTTCATAGCAACTCTGGCACACCCGCATTATGAACACCCGGTATGTTATTCAGCCAACAGTCAAAGAGATAAATAAAGTAAAGTATTTAAAAGTGAGCCCAATCCCACCCACATGGAATCAGGGCTGTATTTCAAAAAATCTATTCGAAAGATATATTCCAGCATCCATGCCATGGAAGACGAAATGGATACTGATCAGGTGAATGATTTCTCGGATGCTCTGCACAGAACAGATGAAAACAAAAAACACGTCTACGTATTTGGTGTGGGCAGGTCAGGCAATGTAGGAAGGTCTTTCGTAACCAGATTGGCCAATATGAACTACCACGCCCACTTCATCGGTGAGGCTTCAACCCCCGCCATGAAAGAAGGCGATGCACTTGTGGTAATCTCTGGCAGTGGCGAAACCCCCGATGTGGTGAACAGGACCAAAACGTCCAAAGAGCTGGGAGCAAAGGTGTTCGCCGTGACATCCAAACCGGACTCGACCCTGGGTCGAATGGCAGATTATATTCTATATGTGCCGGGGAGGACGAAAGCTGACGAGGATTACCCTGTTCTGGAAGATAGTTATGAGAACGGCCAGTTGAGAGGTTTCAAAACACCCTTAACCCCCATGGGTACCCTGTTCGAAATCAAGGCGGGTATAGCACTGGACGGAATTATTCCTGAACTTGCTTACAAAAAGGGAATCGATGAGAGCTCCATGAGAAACCTGCATTTCGACTGATTTATTGCCACCAATAGACGCAGTGCAAATAAGGAAAAATAATCCGAACTTGTAAGACTGAATTTGATTTTGGTCAAAAAATTTTAAATACTTATTATTATAGTTAGTACTAAGTCATGGTTTCAGATGAACTCTAAGATGAACTCTATAGTCTGCAGGAGTCCCGGGGGGTGACACCTCTCCAACCGGCATATTGGGTTAATCCCTTTTTAACGCGGGATTCCTTTTACAGCAGCACTCTGTAGTATAGGAAATAATTACAGATAGGCCCATTACGTCAAATTAGATTTTTCTTTATTTGATGATTTTTGTGGAGAAATCTGATAATTGCAAGAATCTTTTGACTTAAAGATGACATATCCATTAATTTTATAATAGAGATTTGTAATTATTCTTCATTGGTAAAATTTAAAAGAGTGGGGATTCATTGGCTTTATGAACTCCAAGTTGGTGGCACTCGTTTTAGCTATAGTGGTAATATTTTCTTCTTTTTACGTGTTTGACTTCTTTCCGGAGGGAGAGAAACCCAAGATCGCAGTTATTGAGATGCACGGCGTTTTAATGAAATCAGAGACGCGAGATGGAATTATCAGGATGATCGAAGATGTAAAAAGGAACGACAGTATTAAAGCGGTTGTTCTGGAGATCGATAGCCCGGGTGGTGGGCTCAGTGCTACCGAGGATATATATCTCAGCGCTCTGGACCTTAAAGAGGAAAAACCCGTGGTAACATCCATACTCAGGTTCGGGGCTTCAGGAGGATACTATATTGGTGTTGCTGGTGATTATATCTATTCGTTGCCGTCTTCCAATGTGGGCAGCATAGGGATGATCGCGGAGATGCCGGAAAGAGAGCCCCAGGAAGATGCTCTGGATACGGGTAGGTATAAACAGATTGGTGGCTGGGGTGAAGAAGAATATCCCTTTAAAGTTCAGTTAGCTTTAGACGGTTTCTTATCGGCAGTTGAAGAGCAAAGAGGAGACAGGTTGAAGCTTAACCGTTCCGAACTCTCTAAGGCCAGGGTTTATTTTGGCAAAGAGGCTGAGAACAATGGTCTGGTCGATGAGATAGGGACTACTTTTAACGCTATCGATAAAGCAGCGGAAATGGCCGGAATTGAGGATTATGAAGTAGTGAGATACGGTCAAACTTCATGGGAGCAGGAAGTAATGGGATTCAAGCAATACCAGGAAGAGACGATTTCTCCTTCCATGAGCTACCTTTATCTGGTCAACAGTAAGAACGAGAGTGAAAGTGAAAGTGGAATGAGAGACGGGGAGAACAAGCCGTTCAATGCTTTAGGCTCATCTGACAATTACGTATTGATAGATAGAGCTCACAGGAACGACTTCCAGCTCGACAAGGTCAATTATTTCCTCTCACAGATCGTAGAGAACGGTTACTCCATTAGATACGCTAAATACGACTTTGTTGACATGTTGAATAAATCCAAAGCATTGATCATAATGTCCCCCTCCATATCATACGACGACGATGAAATGGAAGAGATCAAAAACTTTGTAGAAGAAGGCAAAAAAGTGTTAATAATCTATAATCCGTTTTCGACCAATACCAGCGTAATCAACAGTCTGCTCTCTGACTACGGAATGTTCTTCGCCAACGGTTACGTGTATAATGAACAGGACAACTACGGGAACTACAGGCACATATGGATAAATTACAGCGACGAAATACAAGGAGTAAATGCCAGATCAGTGTTCTACACCTCAACATTCATCCACGGAGGAGAACGGGTAGCATACGCCTCTAACTCTACCGAGTTCTCCGGAAGTGGCATGAGTGCCAGCTACACCGTCATGGCTCAAAATAGCAACGTTCTAGCAGTTGGTGACAGAACTTTCATGGAAGAACCATATTGTTATGTTGAAGGAAATCCCAGACTTATAAGCTGGATGGCGGACTACCTAACACAAGAATAACAGAACTACAACTACTTTCTTATTTTTTCATTCTTTCTTATTTTCTTGCTAACTCCGGTCTTGGGTGTAGAATAAACACCCATTTGCTGTTTTACATATTTATGGTAAGGATATGATGTTCAATCTTCATCTTCACTGCCTGGTAACCGACTGTTAACTGTTATATTTATCAGTAGACGTATCAACCTAAAAATAAAAAAGAATAGAATAATATAGGTTTAATGTCTTCTAATCATCACTACAGCTATTAGTCCGAGTGAGCCTGCAAGAGCTATTAGACCTATTGGTGGTAAAGCTGGAACAGGCTCAGGTTGAGGAGGTTCTACAGCCTTTTCAATGGTAAGTAAGGCCCAAGAAGTGTCAAGAATAGGATTTCCCCAATTGCTTCCTTCCCAGTGCCCATCTGCATATTGTTCGTTAATGATCTCCGTCGACATATCATCAAACCAGTCCATTCCATCTAGCTTTTTGATGTTATAGACCTCAAGACCCTTCATTAGAGTATAAGCTGCTTGGTAGTTTGAGGTTATTGAACCATTTTTCCACCCTGGGTCTTGATTTGTATCATTCCAGTGCCTCTTAATGTAGTCTGTTGCATTCACAACTCTTGTATCACTTATAGGTTTGCCCACCATCTTAAGCTCATAGAGCAAGTTTCCGGTTTTCAATAAGTTGACCCAATTACAGGAGGATGTGTACCCTGATCCTCCGTTTTCAGTTAGAGACCAACCAGAATCGCCGGGATCACACTGGATATAGTTAGTGTAAATGGTGTGTTCGTTTATTACAAATGAAGGCGATGTAATTCCGAATTCTGAATTGGCAAATCCCAAACCAAGTACAACGTATCCTGTGTTAGAGTTATCTGACCAGGAGCCACTATCATCATATGCTTGATAACCCCATCCACCTCTACCATACCCAGTATCTGTCTGACCCCAGGCAAGGTAATCAACCATGTCTTGAGCCACACCTCCAAAAGTATCAGTGCTTCCATCACCATCAATGTCATAACCAGTTGACCTATCAGATGTGCCACTTGCGGCAATAGCCATTAGCGCAACAGATGTCTCATAATTTTCATGGTGACCTGTGGGTGCATAAACTCCTACACCATCTCCATCTTGAATTCAGTAATTTGGTTTAGGATTGTTATCTAATCTCAAACATTCATTAAAACATGTAAATTACAATCAGTACATCGTAAAGTAATAATATTAGCAGGGCTTTAGAATATTTATGGCTA
>CAZQTT010000027.1:0-29821 GCA_964596255.1 uncultured archaeon | reverse complement strand
AAACAGATCATATCCAATACTATAATAAACTATCGTAAATTGGGACAGTAGGAAAAATTGAGGGAAATCCATTTAGGAGAAGCTAAGTTTTTATGGGGCCCATTAGACCACCAAGTATTCCTGCTAGGATAACGGCTATCATAGTCAGGATTGTTATTGCAAGTCCGATCACGTTCCAACACCTCAACACTACTTTGAACTTCCAATTTGAAATTTTTTACGGTTTTTTAGTCAGAAATCAGTTTTGGTTGTTCCGATTTTTGAGAGATTTAACATAATTATCTAAGATGTTGAATAAAAGTCGGTTACAAAGGTGAAAGTTCATCATCTTTATTGAGGGTCTCTTATATCACTACTAAGATTGCTTTTTTATCCTCTTAATCCTCTTCTTAAAACCTTCTATAGCAAGTTGATTTGTTTATGCTCCTCCACTCTTGAAGCTTCCTCTTTAATTGGAGAGAGAAAGAGAGAAATAATATATTTGGTGATAGTGATCCCCTCGTTTTACCATTTTATTTATCTTTGGATTTCTCGACAGATTGAGGGTCAAATCCATCTCCGTGCCAACTCATCCCTTAATTATTCTATATAACTAAACTGCGATTTTTTCTTCCAGAATACAGTGCCTAAAAATGAGTATTGTGGGTCTTTGCTGATTCTAATATCTCTTCAGCTTTTAACAACCTATTCTGTAAAAGAAAGTTCTCAATTAAGCTGAGGTAGTATCTGGGTTCTCTACCGCTGACTTTTACTACCCAGGGAATAAAGAAAGAATCCAGGCTGGTGATTTTGAGGTACAAACTGGCAGATAATGCTATTATAGGTAATGACCATTGCCAGTATTTTTGTAGACGGCTCTTGCAACCCATTACCCATCAAGAGGTGGTAAACGATTTAAATTTTTCCCATAAAAATCTTGAGAAATATTGCACTATTTAACAACGAACCAGGGGTTTCTAAGGTTCTCTTTATTATAAAGCAATTCTTCACCAGTCTCAAAATTGTAAATGCTTTTGCCGGAACCTTTAACTATGGCGTGGGCTGCACCAGTGTCCCATTCCATAGTAGGACCGAGCCGGGGATAGATATCTGCTGTGCCTTCAGCAACCAGACAGATCTTAAGAGAGCTGCCTATGGAAACAAGTTCATAATTCTGTCCCAAGCTCTCTATGTAATCCTTTGTCTCTTGAGTGAAGTGGGATTTGCTGGCGACTACTCTCAACTTGGAACCTTCATTTTCTTCTATGGGTAGTTTGAGAGGTTTACTATTATTTATTTGCTTGAAGCTGCCGTTTAAACCCCCATAATAAGTAATATCTTTTACTGGTGCATAGACCACTCCTAATACCGGTTCATTACCCTTTATGAGAGCGATATTGACGGTGAACTCTCCTCTTTTTTTAGTGAACTCTTTAGTACCATCCAAAGGGTCTATCAGCCAGAAGATACCCCAATTTTTTCTCTGTGAGTATGAGACCTCTTTGCTCTCTTCTGAGAGTATAGGAATGTCTGGATACAGGTTTTCCAGAGTGTTTACGATTATGTTATGGGATGTCAGATCTGCTTCTGTCAGCGGTGATTGGTCATCCTTATACTCTACGGAAAAATCTCTATTGTAAATTTCAAGAGTTTTTTCTCCTGCAACCTTGGCCAAATCTTTTATCTCTGCTGTATCGACATCATTCATTTTATTCCTTCATCTTTAAGTCTCTTTTAATTTTTTCTGGTCTCATTTCATATTGAGTAAATTTACTTTTTTACATGTGTAATAAAAGTTTATGTAGAATCAAAGGAAACAAAAAAAAATAAATTTTAAATATTTAAAATTTTAGTGACTTTCAGGTGAAGTAAATGGTATTGGCAAATTGGACAAAAAGACTGTTCTTGTCGGCACTTCTGCTACTAATAGTCTTATCCAGTGTGCATGCATCCTGGTGGGATGATGAATGGAAACATAGACAGCCAATAAATATTTCAAATAAAGCAGGAGGATTGACAGACTATCAGGTTAGGTTGGATTTGAATTGTTCAAATACGGGATTAAACTTCAACTGGAGCAATAAAGGAAATGATCTGAGGTTCATAGACAACTCCAACAACGAGCTTAATTACTGGATTGAAGAATGGAATACTATTGAACAGAAGGCAGTGATATGGGTTAAAGTACCATTCTTAGAAAATAATACAGATACTAGAATATATATGTACTACGGAAATCCCTCCGCTATTTCTGAGAGTAGTGGAGAAAAAACTTTTAATTTCTTTGATTTTTTTAAAGATGATGACTTGTCTGAATGGAATATGACCCGATGGGGGGATTATAGTGGCAACGCTATTGCAGACAATGAAAAAATGATGTTAAAAGTTTACAAATGCTTTAATATCGAGGTTTTTAAGGACTTAGGTTGTTATAGTACCGATTTAGCCTTCAAGTTTCATTGGAAGACTAAAGCTGACAAATGGTATGAAAAACCAAGATGGGAAATTTTACTTAATGATAAAAAAATATCTAGAACAGTTATTAATGGAAAAGATGTAAAAAGTCCTGGTTGTGGAGGAACTAAAGAAGGAGAAGTAGAAGCAGTTGCAAAAGTAGATGGTAAAGTTAAATTGCTTTATCGTATCTATCAAAGCAGATATTGCAACTATGGAGACCATGCGAATACTTATTTTTGGATAGACAACATCAGAGTCCGTAAATATGCTTCTCCTGAACCAGCTGTGGAGATTGAAAATGGCAAAATAACATCTAAGCTACCAGAACTGATCGTACCACCAGCGGACATCAAATTCTCAAATCAGCCCGTATTAAACAAAAACATAACAATTACTGCAAGCGTAAGAAATACAGGCGAAATTAATGCGAGTAATATTACTGTACAATTCTTTGAGGGTGGTATAGGAAACGGGTCTCTCATTGGAGAGGTGGAGCTAGCTTCGGTAGCAACAGGTGATGAAGCTGTAGCAAAAACTAATTGGGTGGCTAACAAAACGGAAACCTCAAATATATATATTATCGTAGATCCGTATAACACTATCGCTGAGCGAAATGAAAGTAATAATAAAGTATGTAAATCTGTTGAGGTAGATTTTTGTCCTTTGAATGCCCAACAAAAGCTGTTTCGTGCTTTAAATTCTGAATTCGCGAGTCATGGATATGATTTCTATGAAGAGGAATACAAATATAACGATAACGCCACAACTCGTGATCCGTTAAAATCATGCTATACGGAAGTGGAAGATGACGATATCTGGTTTAACTATCTCTCCTCAAAGTCTCGAGGTCTATATCCCTGTTCAGCGTATCTATTCGGTCCTAAAATAGGGGTAGACACTAACAGCTGGTATGATGGAAAAACTCCAGTAAGAGGACTCTATTATCCTGAACTTGAGATAGAAGTTATTGATGATTGGGTACACAATAAACCATTGGTTGGTGAGAATAAAAATCTGGAAAACTTCCTACAGCATTTACTGGAGGCAAACAAATTTGGGTTCGAGTCGGATGGCATTTATTCTAAAGGCAATATTATCTACAACGAAGATACAAATAGGTCAGCAGTGACAACCAAGTTCTCCGGTAGATTTGCGAGCGCCGGTGGTGTGGTTAAGGGTGGTAATTGCCAGTCAGAATTCGATAAATACTATGACGTTGATACGAACCAATTTGGTGATAATTTGAAGGATTTGTCGTGCAGTGCAGACTTCAATATACCTATCAAGGAAGCGGGATTTGGTAAGAATATTAGTTACTCGCTTGGACTGGTCGAATTTGATGGCGAGTTAAATGCGGGAGCTAAGTTATCTCCATCTGCCAGTGGTGGTTTATTCCTTGGTCTTGAACCCCAGTGTGTAGAACCAGCAGGGAATATAGAAGCCAAGGTTGATCTTTACGGAAAAGTCCTGGGTAAATTATGTCTGGCTTCAAAGTGTTATGATATTGAATCTTCCCTGCCGGCTCCTAAAATCAGCGTAGCTGAGATTACCGGAGAGGCCGTAATTCCCCATGAAGAATTTACGTCAGAGGACAGTTTAAAATCGTTATACTCCAATCCAGATGGCTCTTATGTTACATATGAAGGCTTGGATAACCTTAATCCGGTATTTAGAGTTGCGACTTCTGAAATAGATGTTAATTATAAAATGAATATCAATTTAAAAGAGATCGGCATTCCCTGTGGAGAGACGTTGCCTATCAGTCCACCCTGCAACATAAGTCTCCAAGATGGTTCACTATTTCACATTGATCCCTGGCAGCATTATTGGGGATTTACTGAAGTAACAGTTCACTCTCCCGTAGATCTTCATTTATATGATTCATGGGGTAGACACGTAGGTTTGAATGGTTCTGGAAAGGTTGAATTGCAGATCCCTAACTCCACATACATTGAAGAAAACGGTACCAAGACCATAAGATTCCCTACTGAAGTCTCCAAATTTACACTATTCCTTAAAGGTACTGATGATGGAAATTACACTCTGAATATTTCCAGACCGATAATGGTGGAAACTGAGAATGGAAATGAAACCCTAAAAGGAATCAATTACAGAATAGAGAATGTTTCAACTTTTAGAGATAAGAGAGATTACTATAACATTGACTTTACCCAGATCGAACGGAGAATCAATGAAATGGTAGAACAGGGATTGAATATTGATGGGGCTGTTGAAAGAGGGTTCAATCTCATAAAAGGAGTTCGAAATGCTACTAAAAACCCTTCCTCATTGTATTCCAGTGATGTTGCCACATACAATGGTGAAAGTGTAACCATCAATGCTAAACTGAACTCTTTAAATGGGTCCGTTGGTAATAAGACCGTGATCTTCAGTCTTGATGATAAAATAATAGGTTCTAATGTAACAAACGATAAAGGGGAAGCGATACTGGAGTACAATGTTCCACATAATGTTGGTATTGGAGAACATAAACTCGGTTGTGTGTTCAATGGAAGCAACTCGTATTACAACTCCACAGCGACAGCCCGCCTGCAAGTTCTTAACAAAAGACCTCAGGTCAGCATAAATGTTTCTGATTTCCCGAGTGGCAGCATCGTTATCAACGGAAGTATACTCGATTCAAATGTCGATAACGCTTCACTAAACATAGATGGCAGTATTGTTTCAGGTTCTGTTCCCTATTTATGGAACACAAGCAAGTATTGTAATGGATATCATCGTGTTGAACTGACGGCAAATGACAGCTTTGGCAAGAAAGGGAAAGCAATCAATTATGTATTTGTTCATAACCCCCTTGCGGACGCAGGTGGACCCTATAAAGGCTTAGAAGGCCATAATATATCCCTCAACGGAACTGGATCTTATGACCCATATGATGAAATCCTAAGTTGGCTATGGGATTTAGATGGAGACGGTGTTGCGGAGGTAAATGCAACTAAAGACCATGGGGAAGCGAGCTACACGTGGGGAGACGATTATTCAGGAGATATCAGTCTTCAAGTAAGGGACAGCTACGGTGGAACGGACCTAAATAGCACTAAAGTGATAGTCCGCAACGTACCACCCACTGTAGAAGCTGGACCGTCAAAAGAGATAATCTCTGGAGACACAACTTATTTCAATGGCAATTTTTCAGACCCCGGATGGTTAGATGAGCACAATATCAGCTGGAGTTTTGGAGATGGCCATAATTCATTAGACTTGAAGACCAGGCATACGTACTATCAAAAAGGATCTTATGAGGTCAACCTCACGGTCGAGGACGATGATGGCGGTATAGGCGAAGATACCACAAATGTGATGGTGAACCCAATACTGGCAAATGTTACTATAAAGCCCGAGGTACTCAACCTTAAAAGCAAGGGCAAGCTAACAGCGTTTATTACGCTACCGGAAAGGTATAATATTACAAAAATCGACTCTGAATCAATAATATGCAACAATACTACAGCCAAGTGGGTTAAGACTACGGACAGCAACTTCATAATAGCCAAATTCGAAAGAGAAGGACTGAATATTACATCCGGAGATGTGGCAAACCTGATTATCGAAGGAGAAGTGTTCTACAATGGAGGCTATGCAGACTTTGAAGGCAACGATACAGTGAAATTGAAATGGGGAAAAGAACAAGAACGAGAACGAGAACGAGAAAGGGAAACACATCGAGTAATTATGGGGTGAAATTCAGGAATTACCGAAGTTAACCCTATTTCTTTTTTTTTAAATGTATAAATGTATAGTATATTCTGGAAAATAGTTCGGTAAGTCACTCAAACTCAATTTTAAGTGAGCAATAAACCTAGCTAAAATCAGACTATTGTAGGATTGAAAGAACGAGAATATGAAAACCTAAATATGTGGTGCCTGCCCCATTATGAGGAAGAAAGCTACCCACAGCAATACCACCAGAACAAGCAATACTAAGATCATAGTATTTATTATGTCCATCATTTCATATTAATTTTGCATCGATAATATATCTATGTTATGGTTTTTGAGTCTTATAAAAATAGCTGACTAAATAAAATTTTGGAGCAGATAGAATAAAATCAGAGCCAAGCAGGTAACAAATCCGGCCGCAGCAGTAAATGAAAAGTTTCCCCAGTTCACTGGAGCCTTAAATCCCCTCTCAAATCCCGGATACCTATACCGCAATTTCAGGAGTGAGCCATTTACCAGCACGAATACAATCAGAAGAAAGAGGTTGGCTACCCCGGCAACAACCCCAATATCACCGGGAAGAGTAAAAACGATGGACAGTAAGCACACAGAAAGCACAGCAATGTGGGGAGTTTTGGTTCTCCTATGTACCTTGGAAAATACCGTGGGCAGGAAATGATACTCATCTTTGGATACCCCATAAAGAATCCTGGATGTGGAGATCAAAGTTATAAGCACCGTATTCATGGTGGAGAACAGAGCTATAACACTTATCACCGTAAATGCCTCCGGTCCCCAACCCTCTAAAGCTACCAGAGCCAGGGGAGAATTTGATTGCCCTAAAGCCTGCCAGTCAACGATTGCCACAGCAGAGACACCCACCAGTACATACAGAATTGTGGTAACCACAATAGATATCAGTATGGCTTGAGGTATCTTTTTGCTGGCCTCTCTGGTCTCCTCCGATATGTTCACCAGTGATTCAAACCCTATATACGCGAAGAAAATGAGGAAAGAGGACTGCAATATCCCCTTCAGTCCTTTGGGCGCCTGAAGAACATCCACCTGACCCCAGGAGCCTGCTCCCAACCATATCACTATTAGAAGACCTAAAATCTCTATAGCCGTGAATAGAACGTTTATTTTGGCGGAAAGTTTTATTCCGTAGAAATTTATTGCGGTGGAAATTACAATAATTGCTATAGCCAGCAAGATCATGTGCGCTGGTATAAAAGAAGCAAGATATCCCCCAAAAGCTAAGGCAACAGCAGCAGCCGAAACCACACCCACAAATATTCTGAAGATAGCTGTGATCTCCGACAACTTTTTGTGATCAAAAGCACTCCTCACATAAATGTAATCTGCTTCTTCTTTGGGATACATAGAGGAGAGCTCCGAATACGATAGACCGGTAAGCATACCCACAATAGACGCTATAAGAAAAGCGAAAAAGATAGACTCGCCAGCCAGCCCTGCCGCTTCACCCAGGATAGCATAAATGCCTGCACCCAAGATAAGACCTACCCCATAAACCGTAGCCTCGAATAGACCCAACTCTTCTCTTAACTCTACCATAGTACCTCCTGTTCCTCCCAAAGGGGAAAATAATCAAGAGATTAAAATAATTGATTTTTGATAGTATAGTGCAGTGATTAACTCATCTCATTTTATCTCATTTTATCTGATCTATTCTTATCTGTAGGCTACATCACTCCTTGTTGGGGTTCTGCAACTCAGCTTCTATATGATCCAGGACCTTTTTACCTCTTTTTTCAGCCTCCAAAAATAATCTGTTCTCTCCATTATCTTTATTGAGGAATTGAAGAAGTTCGGGCTTGATCTTACCCAGAGCTTTCCTTCTGTGCTCATCGTTAAGAGGCTTGTTGCCCTGGAGCTTAACACCCCCTTCCATAAAACCCTCAGGAAAGTACCAGTCCTTGAACCAGGTGCATCCTGCCTGGAACAAAAGGTAGCCGATATAAGTGGCCGGTGGGGGTACACCAACGCTAAGAGCTTTTTCGGTCTCCGGGTGGTTGGAATAGAATACCATAATGTGAGAAGCGGGAGGAAGAAGGTCAGAAAGGTGTTTGAACAATTTTTCGTCCAGCCCTTTCTCCATCAGGCTCAAGTTCCGGGAGTTTAAAACGATGGTTTCGTTGTAGTGTATTTCCAGCCAGGGACGGTAGTAAGCCTCGCCAGCAAAGTAACGCCCGTGTACTACAGGCTGAGGTGAGGTAGCATGTTCAGAGGCCAGAAAAAGCTCAAAACGTATCTCGTTACTGAACCTGCCTTCAGAAGTTTTAACTGAATAAGAATAACTGTTCAATTTTTTTTCTTCAAAAAACAATTTAAGATCATTACCCGCCGTCATAATGTCTTTGTAGGAATAAAAAAATAAAAAATTGTTTAGGCGGACTCTATCCAGCTACTTCCGCCCTCTCCAGCGAATTTTACCTTTCCTTCTTCGCTGAGTTTTTCAACCAGGTCGTTTATTTTTCGGCTTTCTTCGCCCAATAATCTTGAGATCTCACCGATCTCAGTTCTTCCTTTCTCCTTGACAAGGTTGGTTATTCTATGTTTCATTATATCGTCTGGCCCTACGACTGGACAAACGTGAGACTCTCCAGCCGCACCCGATTTGTATTCTATTATTCCTGCAGCTTCCAGCTCTTCAACCACCTTAATAACATCGTCTTTATCAGCGTTCAATTCGCTGGCAATTTTTGTTATCCTTGGTTTTGTTTCCAACCCCTCTTCCTCACATCTCATTTTCAAATAGTCGAGAACCTGTTCCTTTAGCCCCATTATACCACCAAGGTATTATATTACATAACCCATTCTTAAACGTTTGGATAGCTCGAACTATTAATCATATAGAACTATATTTTTGATATATCTACTGTCTGGTTGGTGGTGATAACTCCAGGTCTACAGGGTCCTTGCCGAGAATAATCGGCATAAGCTATTAGCTTTCCGGTGAGCAATCCCTGTCACAGCGGCCTGTAAGCCAGCAAAGTAATATCTTTCTTCTGGCAATAGGAGATCACGTCTCTTTCTATTTCTATTTCTATTTCTCTTTCAAAAATGTTGTAGGGTATCTAACAGGTGCTTGCCGCTATTTTGGGAGAATATTTCCATTTGTTCTACATTAAAATTACTGACCCCAATAGCCTTATCTTCATTCACCAAGAAGTTTGTTCATCGTTTTGGCTGTCTCTTCCAAGGGATGAATAGGATGGGCCAGTGCACTTGCAGAACGTCCACATAGTCCGTATCAAGTCTTTTTAGAGACGTATCGATATTCTTCAGTATTCGCTCTGAAATGCCATTTCTCACTATTTCCTCTCCTTAACCCAGACCAGTTTTGGTGTTTACTACCAGTTCTTCCCTATACAGATGCTGAAGATCTTCTCCTACTATCTTTTCTGAACGTCCTCTGCCATATACTGGCGCTGTATCGATAAGATTTATTCCTTTATCAATTGCACTGGTTATGGTCTGGATACCCAACTCCTTTCATGATCTCTCATAGGTTGAGTTCCCCAACCGATTCTGGATGCTTTAATACCGGTCTTAGGTATTTTCAAATACTCCATTATCGATCCCCCCCATCCATATTATTATCAAGTTGGGCTATATGCAAATCCAGAACCATTCTTCGTATTCAGGAGAGTTTATTACTCTAATATCCGACTGGACATGAATGTGGTTGCCCTGAAAACCTCTAAATTGATTCGACCCGGCCTCGTAAACAAAGCCGCATCTGTTATAGGCAGAATCATTGTTTATCCTCTCCACGTAATAATTCTTTACAATACCAGCCGACCCTATTGACTCGTACCACTTTAGATCGTAGGTGATCTTGTTCTGGTCTGCCAGACTGAGTATCACATCTATGGCAGTGATAACTCCGGGCTGGAACATGTCGCTCCTCAGATTATGGGCCGTAACTTCAACATCCTTGAAGACGAGGTCGTTATTGGGTGCCATAACTGATACTTCCGGTATTATGACCTTCCCTCCATTCTTCTCCTTTCTCTCAATTTCCTCCCTGAAGACCTTGTAGTGATTCTCTAACTTTGCCTCACTCTCCTCAAAGAGTCTGATATACATCTTGTCCTTGACAGGGTAATGGTCCATCCTGAAGACATTTCTTTCTCGCCAGCCGCCGTCATAGTAAGCGTAGTACCACCAGTTCTCCTTACCGTTTATGGAGTCTATCACATGAGTGTTCATAGCCTCGTCAAAATGATGTTCCATGTTTATGGCTCCATTAGAGTCCAGGTGTACAAGTATATCGAATATAGAGAAGTAGCCATCTTTAAAGATGTCGCCTCTAACTGACTCAATTTGGTTCGGGTCAAAGTTGAACTCCCCCACACCCTCAATGGTTATCTTACCTTCTCTTCCCGGTCTTGTATCAGTGTTGTTGAGGTTAAAACTCTCATTTCCTGCTTGCTCATCTACTCCGGTAGGAGTTGAGAGGTCATTCCCTCCATTAGCACAGCCTGCAGCTATTACCGCTAAAATTAATGCTATCGAAATTATTGACAATCTCATGAAATTACCCACATTACAAGTAGAGTAAATTATAATAACTAATATTAAAGTTTGCAGTCTAAAAAGCATTTCCTTCAATGGGAACTGAAGTGATACTGTAAAGTTCTGCCTCAATTTATTGCTATTTCCAACAAGTTGAACAAAGATTCAGGCAATCTTGATTTTTTATAATCGGATTGAGGCAATTTCTTTTTTGTCAAAAAAGCTTATATTACTTTCCTTTGGATTATAAAAACCTTTATATAAGTTATAACTAACGTTAAACATATGACACACTGGTTGTATATTACCGATTCCGATGTGTGGTGGAGGGGGATTGTAAAACAAAATGTGGTCGGATTGCCCGAAGTCTTCAGGCACAAGATTGAGGGCATTCAAGTAGGGGATGATATAGCGATATGTGGTGTTGAAGAGGGTGAAAAGAAAGAACCCGAACCAGTGATCTATGGAGTTTTTTCAGTTGATTCTCAGCCCTACAGAGACGAGAACATTATTTTCGAATCCACAAAAGGAGAGATCTACCCCGAAAGGTTTAAAGTGGAACCACAAAAAGTTCCTTCAGAGCCAGTCTTCTTAAAGGATATTATTGGCCAGCTCGAACTGGTAACCAGTAAAGACAACTGGGAAAAAGAGTTTCTGGCCCACTTAATCCGTAAGATATCCGAAGGCGATTTTGAGAAGTTAAAGGCAGCTCTGGATTAGATAAATCTTGAATCTTGAATCAATTTTAAATTTTTTATTTACGGTTTACTTTTTAATGACCCATGCTTCCTGGATCGATACAAGTTTTAATATTCAGATGCAAGTTTTAATATTAGAGGAAAAACTGTTTGGTAATGAGGTGGTCTAAATGAAAAAGATTGCTCTGCTCCTCTTTATAATCGCCGCTGTGTTATTGGTGGGTTGCGCTGATGAATCTGAAGAAGATATCCTGGTCTACAAGGGCAAAAAGTACAATGTGTCTCAAGGAGATATCATCCACCTACATGGAGATGGAGTCAAAAGAATTGAGGACAACACTCACGACCTCATCGTCCTTGCAAAAGGAGAAGGTAACTACTACACAAAGTACAGCACTCCAGAAGGAAGAGTAATAATGTTCGACAACACTGGTAACTTTACTGCCATAAGACCCAAAATAAACGATGGATTTATTGTTCTGGAGAAGAAAGAAGGAATATTCATTGACTATGGAGTCTACACCGATTTTGAACAGGTACTGCTTCAGGGTGGTGGAGTGTACAACTTGAGGGATAGAGTAGATTATCTGGTGCTGATGAACGGTCAGAGAGTTAGTATAGGCTAAAAACTAACTTCAGGAAACTGGAAGAACCGTCAAAATCAAAATCAAATCATCACACTGAGGGGCTGTGCTCAGTACTGTTAAATGTAATGGGTAAACTGTAAGAGATCACTGGCCCATATACTTTATATTACGGTAAAAAAATACAGAAAGCTTAAAAATAGTGATCTTATTCGGTTTTCTCGGGTCTTGACCTTCCTTTACCTTTTCCTTTATCCCATCTCTTACCTTTTTCCTTCTTCATTTCTTTATTCCCCCTCTTTTAGAAGTTCGCTAATTTCAGGGTTAAAGCCACTCGAAAGTTAGTTTAACTTGACTTGTATGAAATAGAACATTTATGGAGGTAATTCATTGTCATTTAACGACACAAAGGTGCTTCTACCGTTCTTTCGGTATTTTATTTTGTCTTCCCGAGCAAGCCAACCCACTGACTGGTGAACTTACCGCACTATCTTCACCCAGTAATTTCGGAAGCTGTGATATAGTGATCTCTCTACCATCTTTGATCTTTGAGGATTTCCCAGGTCCTTCCCGCAGTCTCCCAGCTCTCTCCTTCATATCCCCACCCATAGATTAGTCGAACCAATCATCTAATAGTTAACAATTTATTATTAAAACTTTCGGTGGGTTATAGCCGCTCAAAGTAAATATGACCTACACATAGAACTAGAGTTTTATCTTTAGGGGTGGGTGCTGGCTGCTATAATGAAGTTATAAAGTGGTGTAAAGTAAAAAGTTTTAAGTCAAAATAGATGCTTGCATAGTTACTGGCATTGGCGGACTGCTTATTTTCTTGAGGTTATAGGCTACATATAGGCTACACTACATTTTTAAACTACATTTTTAAGCCAACTGTAATTGCCAGTGCAGGGTCGATCCTATCCAATTTTTTCAGAATCGCTTGAGGAAGGTGTCGTACTTCTTTGGAGTGAGAAAGAAGTAATCTGCCCTCCATCACCAATTTAAGCCAATCTGGAGGATTGATTCTGTGGTTGCAGAAGACTTCTCCCTTGTAGGTAATAAGATAGTAGTATTTCGCCAGAGTGTATTTGGGAAATCCCCACAGGAATATATAACCCAATGGAGATTCGGCATAGCCCTTGTTCCTTATCTCCAGAGTGATGCTATGCTGTATGTTCCATCCCCAGCTCTTTCTTTTTTCCTGTTCAACACGCTCCACAAGTTCTGAAGCAAACTCTTTAACTCTGGTGAATTCTTTAGTAGCTATTGAAGCCCAGATCTTGCTCAATAACAAATCCATTGTAGTCTTATCGACATAAGGTTTAACAGTCTCACTGGCCTTAAACAATTGATAGACGATTTCCAGCTCAGTTGTGGAGAGATTTAAAAGGGATCTGGTCTTCCTATCAACACCTTCAGAGAAATGAAGGTAATGTAAAGGTTCCAACCCGTAGTTGAACTCTTCATAGTTGTACACAGGCAAGTGCCTCAAATCCCTGAGATTCTTTACCTCTGAGGCTCTAAGGTCTACCCATACTACCTGGAAGTACCTTCTACCCTTCCCTACCGAAATTATGCTGTAAGAATTATGCAGCAGTACAACTAAATTAGCTTTACTTCCTCCCCTTCTAAATCTTCCTGCATGCCTTGATTTTAGCATTTGAGCGATAGCCATACCAATCCAACCAACCAACTTTTTGTGGGGATAAAATGGAATTAAGTCCAGTACTTGGTATCACTGCCTTAAGAGATTGATTATAGCTCTCTGACCTTTTTGGGAGAACGAAAGCGACCCTGGAAACTTGACTTATTTATTGATTGTTGAAGGAGATCGACCCCTTCCAAGGATATCGCAGGAGGAGACAGGTAGTAAAGCTTCAACTCCCCATTATCATTTCTTGTTCTTATTAACTTAAACTTTTCGGTAAGCCTAAAATTAATTTGATGAACAACCCGGATGTACTTTGCACGCGAAACCCCTTCAAACTCCTAGTGGTTCTCTCTGACAGATAGGGCAAATCAAACCAGATTAAACAACAAACAAGGAGTAGAATGGGTTAACGTTTTCTTATCATCACTGCAGCACATAACACCAGTGAACCCCCAAGCGCAACCAATCCTACCGGTGAAGCAGGAGCTTGTTCATTCTCCTCTTGAACACAGTAACATTCTTCACCATCAAATATACACTCATACCCAGGCGGACAAGTACAATGTTGTTCATTACACTGGTCACTGGACTCGGGGGTAAATGACAGTGTCAGTGTGGCACATGATCCAGAGGAAGCATTACAATAGTCGGTATTACTGGCACTAACAGAACCCGATAGGAGAACTACTGCCAACGAAACAGCCAATAAGGAATAGAATGTCTTCATAACGTTTCATCCTCCCAAATCTTTCTTGAACCTAATTTCCAAGATATTTATAGCAATATGAAATTTGGATAAGGAAATAAATTAATTAAGTAATAAAGTTCTGGTAACAAAAAACTTAGCAAGTCGAACTCCCAACTCAATACATTCTCTCTAAGTTATATAATACCCCAGAATGAGAGAGAATAAATGAGGAGAGGCCAGGAGTGATTAAAAACACGTTTTTAAGGGGGATTCGGCGGATTGGATGGCCTCTCCAGGGGTGTTACGGGGGCGGTACAATACACCTGATCTTTTATGATATAAAATGGTTTGATTTTTAACATGGTGATGAAGTGATGAAAATAAAAGGCTTCACCAGCTCTATATAGACCAGTTAATAATTGTAAAAAAGGCCATTCTATTATACAAAGTCATGAGAAACTCAAAAACCATACAAGTTAGCTGAATAACTCAGTAATCAAAACCAGATGCTGAGAAACAATGAATCAATGCGGGGGGTGGGATTTGAACCCACGGACTCCTACGAGACTAGACCCTCAATCTAGCGCCTTTACCATTCTCGGCAACCCCCGCTTGGTTAGTTAAAGCCGTCTTCGCTCTCCAGGGCCATGGAACTTCTCTGTCTGAATGACGGCTGGGGCTTCCGTGATAGATATGGGTTAATAAATAACAATTACCCACATCAACTAACTAACTTAACTTAACTTTCTTCTTTTCCATCGATATAAAAGGTTTATTTGTATTTTTTACTGTGGTATAAATTATAGGCCCATGGAACCCAAGTGTATCATAAAACACAGCTATAGTACCATAAACATCGGACTTGGATTAGCTCTGGTGTGCAACCGCGTTTAAAAAATTGAGATTTGTAATTCGTTTGTTTTAGCCCAGGACCTTCAAGTATTCTATAGTATCGCTGAGGTCTTTATTGCTCATCTGCCATCTGGGCATGCACCAGTCCAGCTGGTCACCGTCGTGGTCCAATCCCTTAACAATGGCATCCCTTATTTGCTGGTCGCTGAACTCATGGCCATGCTCTCCTCCGGTTAGGGCTGAATAAGTGATATCCGGCGTTCTCACATTGCACATCATGGGAATTATTCCGCCTTCTCCGTTTCGACCGTGGCAGTTAACACAACTCCCACCGTGTTGATAGAGCCAAGTTGGGCCGCTGTTAAAAGGTATTCTCTCTCCCTGTAGATTTATTCCGGTGTAGTAGATACTTTCACCATTACTGGTGAAATTCTCTGGTCCTTGGCAGCAACCTGGCGGGTAATACCTCCCGTCTTCATAATTGGAGTAGTACCTGTCATCAGATTGCCATCCCCTCATGGGCCCCATGGGACCATACTGAGGGCCCGTTGGACCATAATAATCTGTTCGAGGACCATAAAAGTAGTAGGGTCCCAGAAAAATGTAGGCCAGAACCAATCCCACGGCCACACCGATGGCCACCCCTAAAATAATATATTGCGTTCCCCTCTCCATACTTAATGTAATTACAATACCACTTCTTAAGTCTTTCTTGCCGGCAATTGAATCACCGGTTTCAGTCCATTGGAGTGATTCAAATGGCTTAGCTCAGTTTTATTTCAGCTCCTTACACACCATTACTCTGATAGGACATTTACAGAAATAAGAGTATCCAAAGCTTATACTGAAATCACATTTTGCAGGAAAGCAGTTTTTATCATCACATTTTATATAAGACTCTGCTATGGATTCTCCTTGACATAAGTTCTTAAAATTGGATTCACAGCATGCAAAATTATAAGGGCATTCCATCTCTTGCTTTAACTTCTCTAATCTCTCTTCAAAGCTTGATCCCACTAGTCCCGACCTCCCACCACCAATCAATATAACCATTATTAGTTATTTTCTATTTTGGTTTTGGTTTTGATTTATACAAAATGTGCCTTTTGGGAGCATACCTCGACCTCTGGTATTTTTTGGAATCCTTATGATGCCATCTTAAAATATTTATTAAAATATCATTTTTAAAAAAAGGACATTTTTCCATATCTTCAAATCCTAATTTCCGGAGACTCTTTGGTGACCCATACTTTTTGCAGACCCAGCAAGTTGCAAGTACTCTACAGTATATGCACTCTCTACAGGTTGACATTCTTCAATTATCATGTTTATTAATGATATTATTTAGAAGTGGCTAAAAAACCATCATGAGGTTAAAAACATAAAGACCTCCTCAATGTCTAAGATTACAAGGTTACCAAGTTCATAAAGTAAGTAGGATTGTAAGTAGGGTGAATTGGAAATACCTTATAACAAGAACTGCAAATACTCCCTCTGCCCTGGCAAGGGCGGGAGGCGGGGCTGCATCGAAAATCAGCAGTAAACCGAAGTGTGGAAGAGGGGATTTTAAGATTATTATTGAACTAATTATAAATTAGAGCTCTGATTATTCAAGTATCATTGAATGACGAATTCCAAAATTCCAATTCTCCCTAGTATTACCGGTGATGAAGTACTAATAACCAGGCAATAATGGACAGAAGGCAATGAACTCTACTATTTTTATTTTATTTTATTTTATTTTATTTTATTTTATTTTATTTACCTGTTCAAGTTCTTGTTACTTCTTCTTGCTTTTTCAGTTAGATTGTAGGTCTTGACTTCTTCCACTCTCAATATATCCAGCTCTTCTTTTATCCTGCTGGCATGCTCTTTTACTTTCTCCAGCACCTCGTCTCTCCTTCGATCACCCATCACTTCGATGGAGCCCAAAATAACTGCCAGAGGGTTTCTCAACCTGTCTGCAGATTTGTTGAATTGAGCTAAGTTTGCTGCAAGTTGTTCCATTGCTTTTTGTTTATCCTGCTCCACTTCATATGCGCTTAAGGCAAAGGCCACGTTCCTGGACAGATTCTTCAGTAAGGCGACCTCCTCATCACTGAGTCTGGAGTCGGAGTAAATGGTCATTGCCCCATAATTTGTGTCATGAAGAAGAGGGATGGAAATAGCGTATCTAACCTGTTGAGGAAGATCCTCTTCCTCCACATTCACCTCTATGGTTTCCTCTTTAAGTGCCTTTGATGTTGCGGGGCACATTCCAACCATATTTTCAATATTTTTACTGTTAGCACCCTCTGATGCTGGAAATTTTAATCCTTCTTCTGTCTTGAGGACGATAAATGCTGTGTCATACAAAGAATTTAATTTTTTGCACACAAAATTTAATAGTATTTCAGCCCTCTTATCCTTGGCAACGTGCTCATTGATCTCTGAAGAAACCCTTAAAAGTTTGTTGAGCTTCTTGAAATGAGTTATATCTATTAAAGAGGCTACAGATTCCTCTTTTGATATCATGTCAATGTTAATATAAACATTCCTTATACTGCCCTGCCTATCAATAAGGCGGAACTCATAGCTCTTGGGTACTTTTCCGCTCTCCCTCCTGGCTTGATGATATTCCTTCATCCTTTCCAGATCTTCCGAATGGACAAACTCAGTCCAACTCCTTCCCCTTATCTCATCCTTGCTGTAACCGGTAAGCCTCTCACATTCTTCATTGGCAAGGGATATAGCAGTATCATTTTTTATAACTATCATAGCAGTTCCTGTGTGCTCAAAAGTGGTTCGGTACCTGCTTTCGCTTTCCTCTAAAGCCCTTTTAACTCTTTTTTGCTCAGAGATAACACTCAAAAGCTCATCGCATCTTCTGACCGCGAAGATAGAGAGAGTGATTATCAAAGTCAACAACACAGTAAGCAAATTGCTGACTTTCCACCCATTCCCCACAAAAAACTGCTCAATTCCATACAAGGGATCAAAAATGAAAGTCAAGAGAAATACAAAGAAAACAATACCAAATATAATCATAATATCCTGGAAAGCGCCTCTATTTGTATGATACAGCTCTTTTAGCTTATTATTGATGTAAACGGGCATTGAATTGGTTCGACCCCCTGTGGTCTTAATTAATGATAATTAATAAAATCATATATTAAACAGAAGGATTCCATCATGATGGTGACAAAGAATCTCTTATCTTTGGCGTTCTACAGGTTCATGATAAGAATATTTATCCTGTTGGACAGTTTAAAAAGAGTTTCGTGCTCCTCTCCCGCCACATTCTGCAACCGGGTCATCTTTTCCTTATCAATTATGTCATACATTCTGGGGCAGAAATAATCCACGCATATTATTTCTCTGGCCTTGATCTTGCATCCCCTCATACCCTGGAAAAAGCATCCGTCGCCTATTTCCCTTTCCGAGGGCATCTCATACCCCATGAGAAGGTTGACCACCAAAGTTCTCTTATCGTACATCTTATCGATCTTTCTGCTGCAGCAACTACCGGTCTTCAGGGCACACCTAATGCACTCCTCTAAAGTCCCCGCATTCTCCATTTCCTCGTAAGTTGCATCTATACTCCTGTCCAGAACAGATAATAACCTTTGAACTTCATCATCCTGAAGAAGCGTATCGCCATAGCGAGAATAGATTTCCTCAGCCCAAGCGATCTTCTCGGTTATGGGGACGTTCTCCTGGTACATGTGGGAGGGCAAAAGGTGAGTTTTAAATTTTTAACCTTATCCTTTATTCAGTGCATGGAGTGAAAATAATTATTTTAAAATAGTACCAGAAAAAGAAAATCCCACTAAGCAAAGGAGGTTCTTGCTTTTTCCAGGACTTCGGATTTGTGCATCTCCTGAACATCGGCTCTGGTGTTCTTTCTTCCATAGTCATAGTGTTTAGCCTCAACTATAATCATGCAATATCTGGGACATTTTCCATCTTCCAGGACACTGGAGTGCAAACATGTCTGGTAATTGCTGCAATCTATAGTTTTTGCCCCTTTATCTCCATCAACACCAATTATTGCATTGATAGCGGAAAGAGATATTCTATAATATCTGTAATCTTCATCCATCATAGTGGACTATTTAACTCACTGCTCTTAGTTAACCCTTTTCAAAATACTATGATGAGGGTTTTTAGTGAATAAATTCGTTCTCCATACCCTGCTCTCTAACCATCTTCATTTGTTGTAGAGCGAACTCTCGTGCGGCAGACATATCCGAACCCCTCAGAACCTTACCGCTTTCCATGTATTTTTCTATCAGTCCATCCTCACTCACATCATTGAACAGTTTTACCTCGCTTTCCAGTCCATTCCTCCTGATTACCTGCTTCATACCGCCTCTTTTTCCTCTTTTGGCCGCGAATACACCTTCTCTTTCTACGATATCCAGGGCGAAATCGACAGGTCCGGCTCCAGAGATAAATGTACCCACTCCAAAACCGTCAACCATGTCCTTTACTTTTAGCACATCATCCACGCTCAAACCACCACTCAGAACGATTTTAACATCCTCTCTACCCCTGATTTTCAGCTCCCACTTTACCTCTTCTATAATTTTTTTGATATTCCCTCTTCGGGAGCTCGGAGTGTCAAGTCTGACCCCATCAACTCTGCTAATGTTCTCCACGGCCATGACGGTCTCAGATTTTTCGTCTGAATAGGTGTCCACCAGCATTATTCGGGGAACGTCATGGTCAACTACCTCGTCGAAAGCTTCCCAAGCCTTTAGTTGCTCCCCAAAGGATATGATCAGCGCATGGGGCATAGTCCCTACACTATCGACTCCCAGGTACTTTTCGGCCACCACATTGCTGACCCCGTCAACACCGCCGATATAAGCAGACCTTTCGAGCATAGCAGCCAGTGAGGGGTGCTGCCTTCTGGTCCCAAAAGAAAAGACGATCTTATCACCTGCGGCGAGCTTTGCCCTGAAAGAGTTGGTGGAGACACCGCTGGCGTGGCACACAAAACCCAGTATGGAGGTCTCGAATTTGGCAAAATCAGAATACTTCCCGGTCAAAGTCATAACCGGCTCGTGAGGATAGAATATGCTCCCTTCGGGCATGGCGTACAGATCCACAGGGACTCCTTTCAAAAGTTCCAGAACGTCGTTCAATCCCGTAAATATTCCCCAGCTGGATGCGGTAACTTCTGCAACAACATAAGGATTTACACTCTTCTCTTTGAGGATCTTCTCGGTCCATATAAAGTATTTATCAGTAGGTATTCCCTTCTTGATATCCTCATCTGAAACCCTGAGAAAGCTCATTTGTCACACCTGCACGGTTTACTATCACATTTAATACAGTAATCGGGATATTTGTTGTTTACTTCTTTCTCTATATCAACATTATACAGATTGGCTATGGAGACTGTCCAGGCCAGTACGTCCGCAACCTCTTCTCCCACTTCTTCACCTTTTCTCAAAGCCTCGGCAAGCTCTCCAATCTCTTCTACCAACCACAGCATAGTCTTAGCTGCACCTCTATCTTTATCTCTAATGTAATATATGTCACGAATCATTTTTTGAAAATCCCTCAGACTCATGGTATCCCATCAATATTTTATGGTAAAATTTGAAAACTCTCCAGTACCTTCTTTCTGTACGGTGTCCACTTTCTTTACTATTGCATGGAGGGGGCCCTGCCTGATGGTGGATAAAAACTTCTCCAGCTGTTCATCACTACCCTCAGCGACAAGAAAAACCTTTCCATCGCTCAGGTTCATAACAAAGCCTGTAACACCAGATTCTTTGGCCATTTTCCTGGTAAAATATCTGAATCCAACTCCCTGGACTACTCCGCTTATGTAAGCTTCCAATCTTCGCATTTGGTTAGAGTTCCCATGAAGGGGAATAAAATCTTTACCTCAAGAGCTGATATGTATATTAAATGGAGATAAGTAATTAACTCTATGATTAGGAAAATTATGAAAATGATATTTTAAGTTAATGATGAGGATATAAATTAAAATTGGTTAAAATAACAGAATTTAAGATTATGAAAATTCCTACAGGTAAAATGGTGTGAAATAGATTGTTATGCAGTAATATTTATTAAGTATAGAAAAACTTATTAATTGAATAATTAAATAAGTATGCCATGAGCAAAGTGGTACATATAATGCCGGTTGGATTAAACAAAGATAGGCTCTTAGAGAGTATAAGGCAAAGCGGTTATCCCATCCAGAAGGTCTACCTTGTAATGGGTGAAGATAACGATCTGAGCGGTGAAGACCATGTATACAGAGTGGCAGAGGACATAGAGAATACTCTAAACGTTCTGGTAGAAGTGGAGAAAATATACGTGGATAAGCTCAACGTATACAGTTCGGCGCTTGATATGCTCGGCGTAGTTAAGCGAGAGGTTGACGAGGGGAATAAAGTGTTAATAAATGCTACAGATTCCCCCAGGACCTTGTGTATTGCTTGTTATGTTTCTGCTCAACTTTCGAGCAACACATTGTACATAGCGATGCCCAAATACGAGAACGGGAACGAGGTGGGTATCTCCGATGTGATCAACATACCCATACCTCCTCTGAAGAAAATCAGTGACGACAAGCTGACAGTGGTCAAAACAGTTCGGGAACAAAATGGAGAGGTAGAATCGATTAACAGGCTTATAGACCTGTTTGAGGGTAAGACCGACAACCAGAAGAAGTACATGGCTCAGAGGGCCAGAATGAGCTACCACCTTAAAGGGCTGGAAGAAGACGGGCTGGTTGAGATGCACAGAGAAGGCAAGAACGTCAAAATAAGGCTTACCGAGCTGGGAAAGGCTTACGCTCTAATGGCAAATTAGGCGTAACTCACTTTCCACTAATCTCATGATACTTGAATTGAGATACTAAGCGGTGACTCAACGAGAATAGTGTAAAGAAAATAATGAAATAAATAAAAATTAAAGCTTAGTCCTGGTCTTCACCAAGACCTTTGCCTGTGGGACCTCTAGGTCCGGACTGCATACCCCTTCCTGCAATGACATCATCTATTCGCAGGATCATGGTCGCAGCTTCGGTAGCTCCGCTGATTGCCTGTCTCTTGATCTTTAGTGGCTCTAAAACACCAGCACCTTTCATATCCTGAAGTCCGCCTTCAAACACATTGATCCCACCAGTTATATTGCCTTCTTCATGTGCTCTTTTTAGCTCCACTAGAGAATCTATAGGATCATAACCGGCGTTGTCAGCCAGTGATCTGGGTATAACCTCCAGTGCATCTGCAAAAGCTTCAGCTGCCAGTTGTTCTCTACCACCAAGGGTGGGAGCCCATTGTCTGAGCCTGAGAGAAACCTCTATTTCTGGAGAGCCACCTCCGGCCACCACTTTACCGCTTTCCACCGCAGTTTTGACTACTTTAATGGCATCGACCAAGGATCTTTCTACTTCGTCAACGATGTGCTCAGTTCCACCTCTTACCAGTATGCTCACTGCCTTGGGGTTGTAGCAATCCTTGACGAATATCATTTGCTCATCTCCCACTTTCTTCTCTTCAACCAGACCGGCACTACCCAGATCCTCTGCTTTCATATCTTTCAGATCAGTAATGACCTTTCCACCTGTCGCCTTGGCCAGTTTCTCCATGTCACTCTGCTTTACCCTCCTTATTGCCATTATACCTTTTCTTGCCAGGTAGTACTGGGCGAGATCATCAACACCCTTCTGACAAAAGACCACATTGGCACCAGCATCCATAATTCTGTTGACCATGTATTTGATTGCCTTTTCTTCCTGATCGATGAACCTTTGAAGCATCGACGGGTCAGTGATGCTTATTTCGGCATCTGTTTCAGTATCTTTTACTTCAAGAGCTGTCCTTATAAGAGCTATTTTGGCATCCTTAAGTCTAACAGGCATTGATGCATGCACGATCTCCTTGTCAACTGCAATACCTTCTATGAGCTGTGTATCCCGGATAGAGCCTCCCTGCAATTTTTCCAATTTGATGTTACCATCGTCAACCTCATAATCTCCGTTTGCTTTCTCTGCTACTCTTTTGACAGCTTTGACTACTATTTCACCCAAATGTTCCACTGCGTACTCTGAGTGTTTGCCAGTAATGGCGGTAGAAGCTATTCTGGAGAGCGTCTCCTCGTCATCCACGTCAATATCGATGGCGATCTTGTCCAAGATCTCCATTGCCTTTGCTGAAGCCAGTCTAAATCCCCTGACAACAAGTGTGGGGTGAACATCCTGGTCCAGAAGCTCCTCAGCCCTCTTCAAAAGCTCTCCAGTGATAACCACTGCGGTGGTTGTTCCGTCACCGACCTCATTATCCTGAGTCTTTGCTACTTCTATTATCATCTTGGCTGCGGGGTGCTTTACATCCATCTCCTTGAGGATGGTCACTCCATCATTGGTAATGACCACATCGCCTATGGTGTTCACCAGCATCTTGTCCATACCTTTTGGTCCCAGCGTACTCTTTACCGCATTGGCAATAGTCCTGGCTGCCATTATATTCAAACCCTGGGCATCTTTCCCGGTTGTTCTTTGGGTACCTTCCCTCAGTATAACTACAGGTGTACCTTGTAATGTTGCCAATTAAATCACCTCCATAAATAGAATTAGTAGAACAGTAGTTCTATATATAATTTTGCATTAGAAGTGATTATTATAAATGTCAATAAAAGACCCAAAAAGCCCTATTTCCTCAAGTTACTTTTTCTTCTAACTCTGATAGCGTACCCACTACCGCTATCTACCATTTCTTTTCCGAACATATGAGAAATCCCCACACCGAACAAATTATCGTTGTGAAATACCACTACGTCATTGGGTTTAATTCTGAAATCCGCTTCCAATATGCCTGCCGCAAAAACAGTTCCTTTGGGGTCAAAATTATCTATTCTAACCGTATTTATACCCTCTTGTAGTAAACGTCCCGCAAAGGGGATATCTATATCCAGCATGCCATAGCGGATATCCATCCGCATAACTCTCTCTTTGTCGGAGTAGAGTTCGAGGTAAGGGTACCTTCCTTTTACCTTGTATTTTCCATCCAGTTCGAGTCCAAACTGGTACCTGGACATATGGTCGAACATGCTGCGGTATAAGCTGAAGTTGACCTTTGGAGAGCCTTCAATCTCTTCCTTCAACCTCTCCATAGAGTCATTGTTCAGGACTCCACTTTCCCCCGTATATACTACCTCAACGCTGGCTGCGGCATCTTCTACTATCTTGTGGTATGTACCGTCCACATGAGCAATTATTTTCTCAAAATTACCCCTCGAAATGAGATGGGCCAAATTTTGGGCGATAAAACTTATTTCGTCGCCCGTCCATTGACCTGTAACCGTTGTATCGTAATTTATTACGGGATAGCACAGCTCAAACTCTCTGGGGGAGACTAAAGGCGAGGATATAATGATCTCGTTCACACCTTTAAAGTTGACCCTCTTCCTCAACTCGCTGTGGGTTCTGGATTTGAGGTAAGGTTTTGTGGCAGTGCAGGGTAAAATAATTAGTGTTCTTCCCTGAGGTTGGTAAACTTCAATGCTTTTCTTCGAGAAGGAAGAAACCTCGGGTCGGTTGAACTCCAGAGTGGTAAAAAGGGCTGTGGAACGTTTGAAGAGCGAGCCATTAGTGTGTTGCTCATCGGCAAATCTGAGCATTGCTGTTAGCTCTGGATCGGATTTGGTCCGCCATTCCACAAAATTTCGGAGATTGTCTGCTCTTATGTGCTCTCTGACCAGCGATAGCTGGTTTTTCAATACGGTAGTATTGTGCAATGCCAGCAGTTGGCCTTTCTCCTTCAATGGAAGGTCTTTCAGCTCGTGGGCCGTGGTGGAAGAGCATGTGGGACAGTTGCAGGGAAGCTCCTTAAGCGAATTTATGTCGAATTGTGTATCGGACAGCATGTAAACCCCCTGGTAGGCCTTGGCAATGGGTAGGATGTTGTCCACCAAATCCACTCCCAAATAGATTAGCACAGGTACGTTCTGGGGAGTGGCAAGAGCAGGAGTGTAAAGAGGCATCCAGCCATTTGCCCTCAAAGAGACTAAAGCATCAACCTTTTGTCGGGGGCTGAGGGTCTTAAGACCAGAAGCGACTGAGATGTTCTCATTTTTGCTCCCCAGAATTTGGTACCTCTTATGGTCCATGTAGCTCACAGAGTAGGGAGCCATCCCGAAATCTATAGATTGTAGAAACTGGAATTCGTCCTTATCAAGGAAGTCGATCATTAGAGGGATGGTGTAGTCACCCCAAGAAGCGATCCTTGCCATACCATCTCTTTTCTCCAAGGATACATGAAAAGGCACAGAGTTCATTGGATCACCACAGCGTTGGATGGCAACTCTTTTAAGTAATCATTCCACCCATCATCAGCGATTATTTTGAACTTTTTGTCTTTATGGTAATTCAAGAACTCCCTTAAACCCTTTACCGCTTTTTCTAAAGCTTCACTCTCAATATAATTGGCTGGAGGTATCTCCGCATGGCCTCCAGGATAAACTTCCAGCATTTCAGCAAAAACCACTCCAAAAACCGGTTTGAGGTATATGTCCGCCTTTTTATTCATATCAGTGGAGATGAGGTATTCTTCTTTCTCCAGCTCAATGTTCTTCACCCTCTCTTGATGTCTGGATACTGCAGGTCTGTACCCGCTTTCTACACCCGTATAGAAGAAAAGCTGTTTGGTAGAGGGGTCATACTCCTCCAATAAAGGGAGGTAATCTTTTATCTGTCTCCACGCTGTCACCAGATTGGGATGACCTCTGATTCTCCTTTCCACGAACTCGAAAAGGGTTTTTTCTTTTATGGCCTGCTTTATCTTCCTCATCTCCTCAAAACTTACCCATAGGTTGTGCTCTCCTATCAGTCTTCCTCGGTCCTCCTTACTCATTTTCTGCAAGCCATTTGGGGTATTTTTGGAGCAAACCGGGCAATTGCAGGGTAGGTAGTGGAGTTCCTGGAGCTTTTTGGTTCCATGAGGGGTTAAATACCTGTCATCTTTAGCGTAGAGAGCATAAGCAGCGGAATCGAAAAGGTCACATCCCAATGCCACTGAGATGGAGAAGAAAAGGGGATGCCCAGCTCCGAAAAGGTGTACAGGGGTTGATGGTGACAAAACGGATTTGACATCCAGCACTATCTTGATGACTTCTGCAAAACGGTACTCGTCCAGCAGGGGGACAATTGCCCCGATGGGAGCGACATCTCCCTGAAGGGAATTTACTTCACGGGCACTCTTCATCCTCAACTGAGAATAGGTGGAGCCCTGGACGGGGAGGGCAAGGAGGTTGGTCGCCTCTCTAATTATGTTAGCAGCTTCTTTTTCTCTGCTGAGCGTTGTTTTTAGATCTTCGGTTGCAAGGGAGTACTCCACGTCAGGTGGAGTAGGTATATCCAGAGGGACCACTATGTCTGAGCCTATATCCCTCTGGAACTTGACGATCTCAGCATTATCTACCTCAACATCTCCGTAGGTCATTAGCTGGTAGCTACCGCTGTCGGTCATAATAGGCATGTCAACCTCGAGCAGATGGTGCAGGCCTTTTTCTGTGGCAGTGCGGTAAAGTGAAGGAGAGCGATAAATGATGTATGAATTGGTAATCAAAATTTGGGCACCAAATTTTCTCATTTCTTTAGGCGGTATATAGTTTATATTGGGGTTGATCACCGGCATGAGAGCAGGGGTCTCTACTACTCCATGAGGCGTTTTGAATTTGGCTATCCTGCCCATTACGTCCTTATCGAAAATCTCAAAATGGTGCATTATGGTTAGTTAAAGGGAGAGTATAAAAAGGTTGGAGTCTTGATTACAGTGACTCTCCTTTAAAATCATGGCCCTGAATCCACATCTGACCTAAAGATAGGGAAGCATAGTATTTTACTTCTTCATCCTCATCATCCAGAATCTCTTTTAACCGCTCTACAGCAGGCTCACCAATTTTGGACAAAGCCATGGCAGCCTCCCACTTTACGTCCTCGTTTCCTTCCTTCAATGCCCCAATTAGTGGCTCAACGGCGTCCGTGCCCATGTCGGACAGAGCTATTGAAGCGTACATCCTGGCATCTCCTTCTTCGTTCTTAAGAACCTGTATCAAACCATCTATGTCTTTATTGGCCTTCATCTCATCAATATTCGACACAGTATCACCTTTTGTTGACATTTTACCACACCACACTATATATTTTTAAGTTATTGCTCCCACCCATCATACCCAAGATGACTGGACCTGCTGGAAACTTTAATTAATTTGTATTCATAATAGAATATTATGGAGCTAACTGATAACCAACTTGCAGCCATTGTTTTTGCCATAATTATCTTGACCATTTCAACCTTTCACCTGAACAATCAGTTCATACAGCAAGGAGAGATCACCTACAGCCTGGAAATCCCTCAAACAGTGATCTACATCAACATAATCATATTGTTCATGTGTTTCGTATCCATTATCGGCCTGGTAAAGCTGCTTCAGAGGATTAGAGGTAAATAGAAATAGCCCACTTACCTCATTTCAGCCTACAGCCTATTCTTTGTGTAACCGGTATTTGTTCAGGGATGCAGCAGCCGACTTCCTTACGAACCAGTGAACATCGGATAAGGTTGCTTCCAGCGGCTTTATGGCCCTCTCATCTCTGACCTCGCCCAACGCCTGGGCAGCCTTGTCTCTAACGTTCTCATCCTCATCCTTCAAAGCTTCTATGAGGGGTTCGACTGCCTTAAGGTCACCCAGTAGCCCGAGGGCCTTGGCAGCATACTCTCGCTTGGGAACTTCCACCTCCGTCTCCAGGGTCTCGATCAGGGGGTCGAGGGCCGGCTGACCTATTTCTACCAGAGAGTTGATGGCAGCTTTCCTAACCCTCCAGTGCTTATCGCTCAACACGTTGATAAGAACCTTTATGGCCTTCTCACCACCCAATTCACCCAGCTCTTGAGCAGCTTCCTTTCTGGTCCTCCAATCCCTGTTCCTCAAATCCTTTACCAGCTCATCAACGTCATTCTTCATAATTCAACCTCAATACAGCTTACAACACAACAGATTTAATTTTTTATTGTTCAAGTAATAGATAATAGATAATAGATGATGGCGGTGAGGCGGTGGGCTACCTGTCAATTAGTCATTCAGTTGTAATGGGATTTAGGAGATCTTTGCCGGTTTCTTGGTGTTAAAATCCGGACATCTCTCCTTTCTCTCTAAACCCAGTGCTGTGTGCGGGTAGAGTGTTCTATCTTCTTTTGCTCTGCAAATCCAAAATCCCAAATGGATTTCAGAGTTAGAACATTGTTTACACGTATACATTTTTCTCATAGCCAAATAGACTTTAGTTTAAATAAATGTTTCTACAAATACCGAATTACTATACAACAATCAATAATTATTGGCGAGGTAGTGTGACCCCGGGTGACAGGACTACATGTGTTCACTTATAGATAAGGATGAATAAAGATAGGGCAAGAACTAAGAGAGCACCAAATGAGGTGACGAAAACTTAAAAAAGTTCAAATAATTAACGTGTAATGAACTAAATCGGTCCGTTAAAAGACAAAAATAAATTATTCATCGACTACATCAAGCCGGGATTGCAGAGCTTGGCCACTGCGGTGGATTCGAGATCCACTGCTCCCCGCGAGCGCGAGGGTTCAAATCCCTCTCCCGGCGTCCGTTGTTCGAGTTTTACGCCTTACCATAACTTCCAGTTTACTTCTTCCAGCATGTACTTCAAAGCCTTCCTACCAATCTCGAACGCTATCCCCACAAAAGAGGTAATCGGAACCTTTTTATGGTAATCTACAGTAGCAGTCATCGCTGGAACACCTATTTCTAGTGGCATACTGGGTGGGGTTAAACCCCCATCCTTAAAAATTTCCACCACTTTTGATACAGCACCAATAATTTTAGATGGTGACTGAGAGTGGTTTCTCTTTGAGTTCGCTTACTTTTAGGATGGAGAAGCCGATGATGTTGCCTTCTTCGTCTACCTTCTCCATCACTGCATCGTTCTCGGTTTCTCTGAAGTAACCTGCTTTCTTTTCGAAGAGGACTTCTAGGAAATCGGCTTCTCTGTCGAACCATACGCTTATTTTTCCCATAATATCTCCCCTTTTTTTATGGTGTCAGTGAAGTAGGTGGTTATGATGAACATGTCTTCAATTACTTTGATTACAACACATAAATACTTCTCGGTTACTGGTGTTTCAGTGTATTGCCTGTAGAATAGCTCAACATCCGGGTCTATTCTAGATCTAACAATTATCGGGCTCCAGCAAAGTTTCCTGGATCTTATCCATCTATCCGGTCATTCCAGGGTGATCTACTTTGATATGCTCCTTTCTCTCATCCGTAAACCTAATCTTCCGACCGTGAATGTCTTCCAACAACTCCATCTAACCAAATCATTGTTTCTTGGTTTAACTATTTTGGTTATGCATAGCCCATATCACCCAGAACCCCTAGAAACTACAGTGGAAAGTTATTTCCCTGAAAGACTAAAGAATGATGTTCCCTGAAAGACTAAAGAATGGTGTATTAATAAATCTATTTTATGAAAATGTGCTGACTAATTGGCTGACGGCATTGCTGACTAATTGGCTGTGGGTATCGCTGTGGGCAACGGGTAGGGCAATTTTGCCCCTCCCTATACACGTAGAAGATGGAGTGCACCCCAATTTTCGGACACATAGCTAAGTTAATATAATAATAGCAAAATTGGAGGTGCACATGA